>CAZJVM010000049.1:0-17598 GCA_964549305.1 uncultured bacterium | reverse complement strand
CCCCTTTACTCAGAAACATTAACAAATGGATTGTCCGGTCAGTGCCGGACAATGACAGCAGGGAAAAGTAGAAATAATATGGACAAGCAAAAGAATGAACATACGTATATATTAAATAATTAAACTAAACTCCGAACTTCTCCACCATTTCCTTCATCATATCTGCAATAGGGAGGTCATAGGGACATCGGGATTCGCATTCCTTGCAGGCAACGCAGTTTGACGCTGGCTCGAGAGTTCCCTTATCGATTGCCTGAAGATAGGCGATTTTTTTCTTATCATAGCTCAGTACACCGGCATTGAGAATATCCAAAAGCCCGAAAATTCGCAGTCCCTGAGGGCAGGGCAGGCAGTAACCGCATCTGTGGCAGTAGCGGTTTCCCATTCTTTCCTTGAATTCAAGAAGCTTTGAGTTTTCCTCATCTGTAAGTGCTTCTCCCGATTGGGCAACGGCAATATTCTTTTTCAACTCTTCTACATTCTTTGTGCCGGGAATTATGCAGGATACCGGTTTTGAATAAAGCCATTTCATTTGTGCCGTGGCAATTTCACCGAATTGTCCGCCTCCGAATGGTTTCATAACAATTGTGCCAATATCAAGTTTTTGGGCAAGGGGAATCAGCTTTTCCTCAACATCGCACTCAATTATATTAAAGGGAAATTCAACGGCATCAAATGCGCCTGTTTCGATTGCCTTTACAAGCACGGGATAGTTATGTCCCGCCACAAGGGTGTAGTCTATGAGTCCCTGCTTCTT
This sequence comes from uncultured bacterium, assembly GCA_964549305.1. Taxonomy (GTDB): domain Bacteria; phylum Schekmanbacteria; class GWA2-38-11; order GWA2-38-11; family J061; genus J061. The sequence goes on along the minus strand of CAZJVM010000049.1, from coordinate 16,841 downwards.
CGCTTCCTCCAATGCGGCGATACCGCCGTCAGGTCCCGAAATTTCATTAAGACTTTCATCATAATCCACGAAGGCAAGATGAAATATATCTATCACCTCTCTTGAAGTTCCCTTGAATATGAGGTTGAGCGCCTTGTCTATATCTTCAAGGACTTCAGATTTTTTTTTCTTCATTGTCTTGACGCCGACATAAACTTCATCTCTTCTTTCCTTCAGAACTTCTCCCATCTTCGCCGCGCTGTCCCTGTAAGCATTTTCATCACTGAACTGTGCAGGTCCCTCGTCAAGGTCAAAGTAGTTTATCCCTGAATCGATGGCAGCGTTTATGAGGGGAATAACTTCTTCCTTAGGCATAAATGTGGTTGGGAGTCCGCCGAAAGAAATTGCCGAAACTTCAAGCCCCGTGCGTCCGAGACGTCTGTATTCCATTTATACTATCTCCTTATTTTTTTATATTAACTTTATGTTATTCATGAACTTCCCGGTGAAAAGCTGTTTTTAAAATATCTTGAACAGAAGTGGTTTAGAGTATTTTTAAAATTACTTCAACACGAAATAATTATTCATGCTTGAAATAAAGAAGTAATCGCTTTTTTACTTCTTCATTGTTTTCGTGAGCTTCAGGGAAAATAGCTTTTATGGCAGTAAAAAAAATTTAGTTTTTGTTGACCATAAAGTTGTCCGCATTTATAATCCTTTCTTATGGATATATCAATTGTATATGACAAAAAAAGCGAAGACCTGAGAGTTCCCCTTACTCCCGGTGCGGTATCGAGCATTGTATCAGAAGGCAATGATGTTTATTTCCTCAAAGGCGCGGGCATCGCAAGCGGATTCAGTGACAGGGATTATGAGCTGAAGGGAGCGAAGATTGCCTATACCGAAGAAGAGATATACAAACGCGGGGAAATAATTGTTTCTGTGACACCTGTTCCCCTTGAAGCGCTTTCAATGATAAAAAGAAAAGCCACCATAATGTCCTTTCAGCATCTTGCTGTTGCAAGCGAAAAATATCTCGACCTTCTTATAGAGCGGGAAATAACCACAATCGGTTTTGAAGTTATTTCAGACGATAGAGGAGAGCTGATAATCGAGGCGGCAACAGGTGAAATCGCAGGCGCTCTCAGCGTGCAGATTGCGGCAAACTATCTTCAGACAAACAGGGGAGGTCGCGGAATTTTGCTTGGAGGCGCGCCGGGAATCGAACCGGCTAATCTCCTCATCATAGGTGCGGGAAGCGTGGGAAGAAGCGCCGCGCGCACGGCATCGGCAATGGGAGCGCGAGTGCTCATAATTGACAGGAATGTGGAAAAACTCCGCCTCGTGGAGGAGGCAGTGGGAAAACAGGTTGCAACGGGTTTTTCAAGCTCACACGCAATTGCCGGGTGGATAAAAAATGCTGATGTTGTCATAGGCGCAGTCTATCTTAAAGGCGCGAAGAGTCCCGTTGTGGTTTCGGAGGAGATGATAAAATCGATGAGGAAGGGTTCTGTGGCAATTGATTTATCTATCGACCAGGGAGGATGTGTGGAAACAAGCAGACCCACAACACTCAGCAATCCCGTATTCGAACATTCGGGAGTCATTCATTACTGTGTACCTAATGTTCCTTCACTTGCGGCAAAGGCATCATCGCAGGCATTGAGCCACGCTCTTTTTCCTTATCTTATAGATGTTGGGAAAAGGGGAGAAGGGTATCTGAAAGAAATGCCGTCTCTTGGCGGTGGCACTTATACACATAGGGGAAGAATAACCATGAAGGTTCTCGCCGAACTTTTTAACCGTGAATATTCCCCAATCGAGGCAGGCAAATAATGGAATGGCCTGTAATCTATCGCGAAAAAATAACTACACCGGAAAAAGCGGTCAGCTTAATTAAATCAAACAGCAGAATAATAATAGGCTCCGGATGTGCCGAACCGCAGGAACTGGTGAAAGCGCTCAATGTCGTCGCGGGAGACCTTAAAAATGTTGAAATCGTTAGTCTTCTCACATTGGGTATTGCCGATTATACTGATTCGAAATATGAAGGGGCGTTCAGGCACAATGCTTTCTTTGTGGGCGCAAATGTAAGAGAAGCGGTCAATGATGGAAGGGCGGAATTTACGCCTATATTTTTATCTGAAATACCACGCCTTTTCAAAAATGGCGCTCTTCCCATAGATGTGGCGCTAATACAGGTATCACCGCCCGATTCGCACGGATTCTGCTCCTTCGGCGTATCTGTTGACATAGTCAAGCCGGCGGCGGAGAATGCTGCGGTTGTAATCGCGGAAGTGAATGACAGGGTGCCGAGAACTTTGGGAAACAGCTTCATCCACGTGAGCAAGCTTGCGGCGGTGGTTGAGTCTTCCGCGCCCCTTCTTACCCTTCCTGAACCGGGGATGGATGATGTAAGCAAAAAAATAGGCAAGAATGTTGCCGCGCTTATCGAAGACGGTTCTACTCTTCAGATGGGAATCGGCGGCATACCTAACGCGACTCTCGCTAATCTGACAGGTAAAAAAGATCTTGGCGTGCACACGGAGATGTTTTCAGACGGCGTAGTGGAACTTGTTGAGTGCGGAGTAATCAATAACGAAAAGAAATCCATACATCAGGGAAAAATAGTTTCAAGTTTTCTTATGGGAAGCGAAAAACTATATAAGTTTGTGGACAACAATCCGTTAATCGAGCTTCATCCTTCAGATTACACGAATGACCCTTTTATAATAGCGCAAAACGAAAAGATGGTTGCGATTAATTCTGCGATACAGGTGGATATTACGGGGCAGGTTTGCGCTGACAGTATGGGAACGATGCAGTTTAGCGGAATAGGCGGGCAGGTTGATTTTATAAGGGGCGCGGCTCGCTCGGAAAACGGTAAAGCCATTATTGCTCTTCCGTCAACTGCAAGGAAAGGTAAAGTCTCGAGGATAGTTCCCAAACTCGATCCCGGCGCGGGAGTTGTAACCTCGAGAGGTGACGTGCACTGGGTCGCGACGGAATTCGGAACGGTCAATCTTCACGGTAAAAGTATGAAGCAAAGGGCAAAAGACCTTATTGACATTTCTCATCCCGACTTTAAAGAAGAACTTGAAAAAGAAGCAAGAGAGAGAAAGTTGTGGTAAGAAAAACTTTACTTCTTGTTTTTGACTCCACTCACCTCACTATGAAAGCTGAGGATCTTCTCAAAAAAAACAAGATTTCAAATATGATTGTCCCGAAACCGAAAGGTGTCGAATCAAGGTGCGGCGTAGCATTAAAGGTTTATGAAGACGACCTTTCAAAAATAACTTCTCTTCTTAAAAAAAATACTATTGTTGAATTTATGGTAAATACATAATGAGAAAAATGTTCCTTAATCCTTTTTCCCCATATTGATATTTTCCGACGCTGACGGTTTCCCTATTATCGGCGGACGCGTCTTTTTCATCGGTTTTCTCTGAAGCTCTATTTCTTCTATGAGTACGCTTGGCGCAACAGTTGACACAGGTACGGAACCTGATTCCGCACCGCAGTAACCGTTGAATATTTTATAATCATTTCCCGTGGCGATAATTCTGTTTATGCTGATTATGGGAGTACCCACAATTTCCACGCCTCTTACAAGTTCTTCCTTGCCCGTTTCCACATCGACCTTATAGACGAACTTGGGTGTACTTCTGAATGCCTGAAATGAGCGTCTTCCCGTATTCGTTTCGCCTCCGCCTTCTATATCCTTTATTATCAGTCCGAATTTTTTTCCCTTCTTCTTTGCTTCCGCTATGAGCATTTTTTTAAGTTCTTCTTCAGAATATTCTTTTGAGGATTTAACGATTAGATTTGCCATTCGCCCCATCGGTTTTCTCTGAGCGCTTGACCTGCCGTGCCCGTTTGAGTTGTTGAAGCCCTTGATTGGAGTGCGTGAAAGGAGAAAATTCTTCAATATTCCGCCTTTTATGAGTTCAACTCTTTGGGCGCGTACGCCTTCATCATCAAATTCATAGAATCCGTTAAGGTTAATTCCCTGAAAGCTTTTCAAAGTAGGGTCATCTTCAACGGATAAAAAATCAGGAATTATTTTTTTGCCTGTCTTCCCCTTGAATGTCTGTCCCTCATTTTCCGTCCTCTGCCTTTCACCCTCTAAGCGGTGTCCTATCGCTTCGTGGAAAAAAACTCCGGTCACTTTAGGCGAAAGTATCGCAGGTCCCGCATAGGGGTCCATCTTGCTCGCACCGCTGAGCATTTTGAGTTCATCTACTACCCTGGAGATGCTTTTTTCAAGTGTTTTACTGTCAAAGATGCTGTCAGAGTCAGTATCGTAGTGGACGTCGGCATTGGAAATCCCTTCCCCTTTTTCCGTAATCATACTCGCTGATACGCTGGACATATAAAGAGGATAGGATGTGAAAACCTTTTGCCCTTCCGAGTTTATATAGTAGCGGGAAAGCACTCTGCCTTCCGCCTCGACACCACTGCTTCTTATTTCGGGAAAGCCGTTGAATATTTTGCTTGCCTTACGAAGGTTGTTCGCAATCTTTTTCTCATTGTAGGACAGTTCTTTTTTTTCTGATATGAATATGTCAGGATCTTCCTTTGAGAAATCGTCAAGTTCTTCTTCGTCCTTGTCATCAACCTTGAATATCTTTTCGCTTTTCTTCTTGAGATAGGAAGAAAGAGCGCGCTTGTATTTGCTGTCTGTGAGCAGCCAGAGAGATGTTTTTAGGGCTGTTTCGTTGTCTTCAATCGGTGCGGCAATCAAACCATATCCGCCTCCGTATGAATATTTGTTTGTGAATCCGTAATCCGGTGCTCCAATATTTGAACTGTCAAAACTGTAATCGCCCACGCGGGTTTCGCAGTATATGGAGCGCGCGGTTCTGCTATTATTAGAATAGAGCGCTCCGTTTTTAGCCGATATTGAAAAAAGTTTTGATTCCCTGAGCAGATAGCTGATGAAATAGGGTGATTCGAAATCCGGAAGTTTGAGCTCTTCCATAGAACGGTTTAGCTCATCTTTCATTATATTAATTAACTTTTCCGGCTTTTTTTCTTCCAATGCCTGAAACCATCCTCCCGTAAAAAGAGAAATGCTAATCAGTATAATGGCTGTTGACAGCTTTTTGATGCTTCTTTTCATTTTTCATTCTCCGTTAATTTCTGATAAGTTAAGTCCATAGATATTATTCGTTAGATATTTTTCTGTCAACTCATCTGTAACCTGTTATGAATATAATGCGAAAAAATATTTTTTTCGCTTATGAGTGAAGGATGATTTGAAAGGGAAAGGATGATAAACAAATCTAAAAAGGTCATTGCCTACAATTCTTTGACCTGAAAGGCAAAAAATCGGTATAATAAAAAATATTTTTACTGCTTTATTTATCTGTTATCAGTTAATATTCCGCCTGTAATCATTACGCAGAATACTTTGGTGAGAGAAAAAAAAGGATTTGTGAAAGATGAGGCTGATAGTTGTTTCAAACAGGTTGCCCGTAATAGTTGAAAAAAAAGATGACAAGCTCAACCTCAGGATGAGTCCGGGAGGTCTTGTTTCGGGGCTTACCGCTTATCTTGATTCCATAAAAGGTTCAGGTAAAAAAGGCCCCGAATATCTTTGGATAGGCTGGCCCGATATAGAGCCCGATGCAAAAACTAAGAAACTCCTTAAAACGAAAGAACTTCCCAAGCTAAACGCTTATCCCGTTTTTATTCCCGAAGAGTCGATGGATAAATATTATTACGGTTTCTGCAATAATACCATATGGCCGCTTTTTCACTACTTTCCGTCTTATACGGTATTTGACAAGGAATACTGGGAACATTACAAACTTGTCAATAAGCTTTTCTATGATTCAGTGGCGGAGGTAATCAAACCTGACGATATAGTTTGGATACACGATTATCATTTAATGCTTCTGCCGAATATGCTCAGGAAGAAGTTTCCCGGATTGAGTATCGGTTTCTTTCTTCATATTCCTTTTCCCGCATTTGAAATATTCCGCCTGCTTCCGGGAAAATGGAGGCAGGAGATTCTCGAGGGACTTCTCGGCGCGGATATTATCGGTTTTCATATTCACGATTATACGCAGTACTTTTTGAGATGCGTCCTTCGTCTTTTGGGCCACGAGAACAATATGGGAAAAATTGTGTATGGCAACAGGATTATAAAAGCGGAAACATTCCCCATGGGAATCGATTATGACAAGTATCACAATGCCCTGTCTGAAAAAAGCGTGAAAGAGGGCAGGCAGAAACTGAATAAAATGCTTTTCAAGCAGAAAGTTGTTCTTTCCATTGACCGTCTCGATTATACAAAGGGAATCATCAATCGCCTTCTTGCCTACGAGAAATTTCTTGTTGATAATCCACAGTGGCACAGAAAAGTAGTCCTTGTAATAATTGTAGTTCCTTCGAGAACGGGGGTTGACCAGTACAGACAGATGAAAAAACAGATAGATGAAATGGTGGGAAAAATCAACGGAAGGTTCGGTAGAATGAACTGGATTCCAATAGTTTATCAGTACAGGTCACTGCCCTTTGATTCGCTCGTTGCCCTTTACAGCGTAAGTGACGTGGCTATGATAACGCCTTTGCGGGACGGAATGAATCTGATTGCCAAGGAATATATCGCGTCGAGAAAGAAGGGGGACGGAGTCCTGATCCTAAGTGAAATGGCAGGTACCGCAAAAGAGCTTGGTGAGGCTGTAATCATCAATCCCAATAACATTGAAGAGATTGCCGACGCGGTGAAAACCGCGCTTGAGATGCCCCTTGAAGAGCAGATTGAGGCAAACAGTGTTATGCAGGAAAGAATAAAGCGTTATAACGTAATGAGGTGGGCGGAAGATTTTATGCAGCAGTTACTTCTCCTTAAAAGCGAACAAAGGCAATTCAATGCCCGCCTGCTCAATTCAAGAGCGGAGAAGAGTCTCATTTCAAAATACAGGAAAGCGAAAAGACGTTTGCTTATACTCGATTATGAGGGAACTCTCGTTCCTTTTCCGGGTCATCCTCAGAAGGTCGAACCTTCCCGGGCGCTTTTGAAAATGATTAAAAAACTCGTTAAAGATGACAGGAATATGGTTGTCATTTTAAGCGGCAGTGAGAGGCGATTTCTGGAAAAGTGGTTCGGTAAGCTTAAAATAGCCCTTGTTGCCGAAAACGGTTCGTGGATAAAGGGACTTGACGGCGAGTGGAGAGTCATAAAACCGCTTACAAACGACTGGAAAAAACAGATTGTGCCTATTCTTAAAACCTATGGAGGAAGGCTTCCGGGTTCCTTTGTGGAAGAAAAAGAATATTCAGCGTCTCTTTATTACAGAAAAGCGGATACCGAGCTGAGTCTCATACGGGCAAAAGAGCTTCTCGACGATCTTGTGGAGTTTACGGCAAACCTCGATGTGCAGGTAATCAGGGGGTATAAGGTCATAGCGGTAATAAATTCCGGTGTTAACAAAGGAACTGCCTGCCTTCACTGGATAAAAGATAAAGACTATGATTTTATTTTTTCCACAGGCGATAACTGGACCGATGAAGAGCTTTTTAAGGTAATGCCGAGATCAGGTAATTCCGTCAGAGTTGGAATTGTTCAGTCAAACGCGAATTTTAATGTACAGACTCACGGTGAAATACTTTCTCTGTTAAAGAGTTTTTTGGGTGAAAATAATAAATAGGCATTTTCCCCGGACTTCAGGATGCTAAAATGAATTCTTCCCCGAAATTAAATACTTTTCTCGGCGTCTTCACTCCTTCTATTCTTACCATTCTGGGAGTCATACTCTATCTGCGTGTAGGATGGGTTGTGGGGAATGCAGGACTTCTTCCGGCACTGGCGATAATCGGGCTTGCAAATATAATATCCCTCGTTACGGCGCTTTCAGTTTCCGCGGTGTCGACAAATATGTCAGTGGGAGTGGGAGGGGCGTATTACATCGTTTCAAGGAGTCTCGGGCTTGAAATAGGCGGCGCCATAGGTATTCCCCTTTATCTGTCTCAGGTGTTATCCGTTACGCTCTACTCTTTCGGATTCGCGGAATCTTTGAGGATATTATTTCCGGAATTGCCCATTGAAATCGTTGCGGCAATAGTTGTCCTTGCCGTCACTCTTATTTCGGTAAAGGGCGCAGAACTTTCTCTGAAGATGCAGATACCCGTTATGGTTTTCATTGCGCTCTCTTTTATATCCCTTTTCGCGGGAGCTAATTTTGAGGTAGGAAGTGCTGTGCTGTGGGGAGGTTATGAAACGGGAATTGATTTTTGGACGGTATTTGCCGTTTTTTTTCCTGCAGTTACGGGAATTCTCGCGGGCGTAAGCATGTCGGGAGATTTGAAAAATCCTCAGAAGTCCATCCCCGCGGGTACTCTTCTTGCCGTGATTACGGGATTCATTTTTTATTTGGCAGTTCCGGTGGCGCTTGCTTTCAGCGCCGATAAGACAACTCTTCTCGAAGACAGTCTGGTGTGGACAAAGGTTGCCATCGTGCCTTTTCTGGTTCTGCCCGGTTTGTGGGGAGCAATTTTTTCTTCCGCCGTCGGCAGCATACTTGCCGCACCCCGGACTCTTCAGGCACTTGCGAACGACAGAGTCGTTCCCTCTTTTTTTTCAAAATATCAGCTTAAAGGCGGAGAATCCATTCCTGCCATAATATTGTCCTCATCTATAGCTCTCGCTTCCGTGCTTCTGGGAGATTTGAATGCTGTCGCACCTTTTGTGACAATATTTTTCCTTACGACATACGGGATGATAAATCTTGTGGCAGGGCTTGAAAAACTTGCCGCAGACCCTTACTACAGGCCAAGAATTAATATTCCTTCGCTTCTTTCCATTGCCGGCGCAGTCGCCTGCTTCTGGGTAATGTTTCTCATCAGCAAAACTGCCTGCTTTACTGCGATTATCTTTGAAACCGCCGTATGGGCAATGCTCAGAAGAAAGGAGATGAGGGCGACCTGGGGCGATATGAGAAGGGGACTTTGGCTTTCACTCGCCAGATATTCTCTCATCAACCTTAATGAATTGCCTGAAAACCCCCGAAACTGGAGGCCTCACATCCTTCTCTTTGCGGGCGATGTGAAAAAGCGGATAGGTCTTGTGCGTTTCGCTTCGTGGCTGAATCACAACAGGGGAATTCTTACGGTGTGCAATATCATAGAGGGGAAAATCGATGATGCCGCGGAAAAAATCGACAAGGAAGAAGCGGTCATTGACGAGACTCTTGACAGGGGAGAGTTGATTGCATTCAGCGAGGTCAACGTTGTCGAGCACTTTGAGGAAGGAATCATAGCAATGATGCAGACACAGGGGATTGCGGGATTGGCTTCAAACACTCTCATGTTCGGATGGAGCAACTACACGGAAAGGCTTGCCTCTTATCTCAGGATTATGCGAAGAGTCAGCACTATGGATAAATCAGTTATCATTGCCGACATATCAGACCTCGAAATAGGAAAAAAGAATAAAAAAATTGATATCTGGTGGCGGGGTAAACAGCACAACGGGGATATGATGCTTCTGCTTGCCTATCTGCTTTCGCTGAATTCGGAGTGGAGGCGCTCCACGATTACAGTGAAAAGTATTGTAACAAGCGAGATGTCGGAAAAAGAAATGAGTAAGAGTCTCGGAGAGCTTATCCCCTCAACAAGAATTCCCGCCGAGGCAAAAGTGATTTTGCGTGAAAAGGACAAATCCATCGAGGAAACAATGAAGGAGGAATCAGCGGATGCCGATGTGGTTTTCCTTGGATTGATGCTTCCCGAGGCAGGTGAGGAGATGGAATATGCGCGCCACATTGAAAAATTGACAGAGGGATTCGGCAGTGTGGTACTCGTGAGAAATTCCGGAAAATTCGAAGGAGAGCTTGTTTAAAATATGACTGAAACAAAAATATCTGAAGGTGAAGAGAAATTCGAGAAAGTAAGAAAGCTTTCCGGGTTTATTGCAGGCCCTCTCCTTTTTTTTCTGATTATTATTTTAAATTATCTTCAGGGTAATTCCATTCAGGGTCGTCTTGCCGCAGTTGTTGTTTTAGTAGTAATATTCTGGGTCACCGAGGCAATCCCTATTCCTGTCGCGGCGCTTCTCGGCCCTACACTTTGCGTGATACTTGCAGTCGGTTCAATGAAGGAGATTTTCGCGCCATTTGCCCATCCGATAATTTTTTTGATGATGGGGACATTCATAATCGCGCGGGCAATGTCTGTTCGGGGTGTTGACCGAGTAATCGCGTCGGTGATTTTAAGGAACAGATGGGTAGGTTCATCAAAAGCACGCCTGCTATTCGCATTCGGATTTGTTGTCTGGTTTTTATCAATGTGGCTCAGCAATACGGCTACAACTGCGATGATGGTGCCGATTGCGTTAAGCATAATAACTTCGATGGATGAAAATTCTTCAGAAAAGAAAAAGTTTGCCTATTCGCTTATGTTAATGATGGCATTCAGCGCTTCAATAGGTGGAATAAGTACTCCTATAGGGACCCCTCCTAATCTGATAGCCCTTGGAATGATTGAAAAATATCTTGATATAAGAATTTATTTCTTCCAGTGGATGTATATGGCGCTTCCACTTTCCATCCTTATTTTTATTGCTCTGTTTTTTGTCATGAAACGCGGGATTTCATCGGGTAGTATAAGTTTTAACACAATTGACAATGCCATAGGCGTCAGTTTTTCCGGAAAGAATTCGCTTACAAAGGCTCAAAAGAATGTTCTTATATCTTTTTTAGTCACTGTGTTTCTATGGATTTTTCCGGGAATAACAGTTGTTATACTTGGCAAGACGCATCCCCTCGCGCGGTTTCTTGTGGCAGTGATGCCGGAGGCGGTTGCCGCGCTCATAGGTACTTCGCTTCTCTTTTTCCTGCCCGTGAACTGGAAGAAGAGGGAGTTTACCCTTAAGTGGGAAGATGCGGCAAAGATTGACTGGGGAACTATTCTTCTTTTTGGAGGGGGTCTTTCGCTCGGCAATATAATGTTCAAGACCGGGCTTGCGTCTTCATTCGGGAATTATCTTATTTCGGCGACGCAGGTAAAGAGTCTTCTTGGCGTGTCTGTGTTGTTCTGCATTGTGGCAGTTATCCTTACAGAAACGACATCTAATACTGCATCGGCAAATATGATAATTCCCGTGGCGATTGCAGTATCGCAGAATCTGGGGATAAATCCCGTAGTGCCCGCCCTTGCCGCCTGTTTTGCCACAAGTCTCGCGTTTATGCTTCCTGTCTCGACACCGCCTAACGCAATTGTCTATGGTTCGGGTTATGTCCCAATAAGAAAGATGATTCGGTATGGCGCTGTACTCGATGTTATAGGAATAATCCTTATAGCAGTTATGGCATATACATTTTTTCAGACAATCTTTTAGGTATTATTTATGGATAAGAGGAAAGCGAAAATCATCTGCACGCTTGGCCCTGTATCATCAACACCAAAAATAGTTTCCCTTATGATAAAAGGCGGTATGGATGTTGCCCGTCTTAATTTTTCTCACGGGACCTATGAATTTCATAAAAAGATGATTGAGCTTGTAAGACAGCAGTCTGAGAAGCTTAAGAAGACAGTTTCCATATTGCAGGATCTTCAGGGCATCAAAATTCGCACAGGACTTATCAGAGACGGCAAAGCGTATCTTAAAAAAGGAAGCACCCTGTCACTGATTGCAGGCGAAGGGGTCGGCGACGAAACAAAACTCTATCTTTCATATCCCCGGTTGTTAAAAGACGCGGCGCTCGGTGAGAAGATACTTCTTGATGACGGGATGATTATTCTTAAGGTTACGGGAAAATCTAAAAAGGAATTGAAGGCGAAAGTTGTTGAAGGAGGGGTGATAAGCGACAGGAAAGGTGTGAATTTTCCGGGAATGAAAATATCAGTTAAATCATTTACCCCGAAGGACAAAAAGGATCTTGATTTCGGAATCGGGATGAATGTCGATTATGTTGCTGTGTCCTTTGTAATGCGCGCTTCCGATGTAACAGTGGTTAAACAGGAAATTGAAAGAAGAGGGAAAAATATTCCCGTGATAGCAAAAATAGAAAAACCTTCAGCACTTGAAAATATAGATGAAATTATTGGAGTTTCCGACGGCATAATGATTGCGCGCGGCGACCTTGGAGTTGAAGTTGCGCAGGAGGAAGTCCCGATTATTCAGAAGATGCTCATAGAGAAGGCAAACAATATGGGGAAAATCGTCATAACCGCAACGCAGATGCTTGAATCTATGACTGAACATTCCCGTCCCACAAGAGCGGAAGCGGCGGATGTTGCAAATGCGGTACTCGATTCTAGCGATGGGCTGATGCTTTCAGGGGAAACTTCTGCAGGAAAGTATCCTGTTGAAGCGGTTAAGACAATGGCCAGAATTATTTCCAGAACAGAGGAAAGCAGGAAAAGCGCCACATCTTATATCCGCGGACAATCGGATTCTGAGGCAGTTGCAGATGCGGCGTGCAGGGCAGGGGAGGATATAGGCGCGAAAGCCATAGTTGCTTTCAGCCAGTCGGGATTTACTGCACGGCTTGTATCAAAGTTCAGACCGCAGTCCCCGATTGTAGTGTTCACGCCTGATAATGACGTCTTAAGAAGACTTCCGCTATTCTGGGGAGTCGTCCCGCTTTATATGCCTGCAATAACTGATACCGACAGGATGATAAAGGAAGTTGATAAAATGCTTCTTAAAAAGAGAATAGTTAAGAAGGGAGACAGGATTGTAATCACTGCAAGCACGCCCTTATCCAAACGCGGAAAAACGAATTTCATGAAGCTTCACAGGATAGGGGAATAAAAGCGGGATGGAGAGATGTGACGATAACAGTATGAAAAATCTGTTTTGGACAGCAGTGATAGTTGTTTAAACCTGAATTTGCGAAATGATATCTTTTATTGCTTTTATAAATCTCTGATTTTCTGAAGAAGTCCCCACAGTTACACGCAGGCAATCCCTTAGCAATCCGGGAGTGTTTAAATTCCTTATAAGTATTCCTTTTTTCTTCAGCTCTTCGTGAACAAACCCGCATTTCTTCGGCACTCTGAAGAGTATGAAATTTGCCTCAGAAGCAAAGGGAGTTATTTCCTTAATTTTTTTTAACTCTGAATAGAGATATTCCCTTCCTTCAACTATTTTGTTTATGAGCTTATCGATGCTCTTCCTCTGTTTGAGAAAAATCTCTCCGCATCCCTGAGAGAATGAATTAACATTGAAAGGAAGTCTGACCTTTTCGACGATTTCGCACACCTCAGGATTTGCAATAAGGTATCCGAGGCGAAGACTGCTCAAACCGATTTTTGAAAATGTTCTTGTGATGATGAGGTTTTTATATTTTTTCAGAAGAGGAAGGAATGTTTTTCCGGAGAAATCGCCGTATGCTTCGTCAACTACCGCGATGCCTTCGAATGATTTGAGAATTTTGACTATTTTATTCTTTGAAAAACAGTTGCCTGTGGGATTGTTGGGATAGCTTAAAAAGATGAGCGATATCTTCATTTTTTCCACTGCCTCGAGAAAGGTATCTATGTCTATGTCAAAATTTGAGTCAAGAGGCACTTCCTTTTTATTCTGGCCTAAACACTGGGAAATAATCCCGTACATAGAGAATGTGGGCACAGGATAAAGTGTGCTGAATCCTCTTTTTGAAAACGCTGATATAAGGTATAGAATAAGTTCGTCGGAACCGTTGCCAAGAACGATGTTTTCAGGTTTTACACCGTGAAAAGCGGCGAGAGATGTCTTGAGGAGTTTTCCTTCAGGGTCGGGATAACGATTGAACGCGATGGAATCTATATTTTCGACAATTTCCTTTTTAATCCCGTCGGGCAGTGTAAAGGGACTTTCGTTGGCATCAAGGACAACAGGGAAATCTCTTTCCTGCGCTTTGTATGGCTTTAGAGAAAGAATCTCTTTTCTTACAATTTTTCTGGTCATTGTTATTTTATTTCTTAAGACTAATCAGAAAATCTGATTATTTAAACTCTTTGAATAGACTCTATATATTAAAATTGTTATGATTTACAGAAATTTTATAGTTTGAACAAATGAAAACATATTATTCTGATTATATTAAAGGAAGTATTTTAACAGCAGTTCTTTGTATCCTTCTTTTTTTCACTCTCACTGTGTCCTGTGGAAAGGATGATAAAAGCAAAAATATCGTTGAAGCTACAGGCACTATAGAATCTACAGAAGTTGAAGTGCGTTCGAAAGTTTCCGGCACAATTGAGGAACTGATGTTTAAAGAGGGTGACATAGCAAAAGAAGGTGACATTCTCTGTGTTCTTGATACCGAGGAAAATGAAATCAATCTGAGGAAATGGGAAGCAAGACATTCCGAACTTTTAAACAGATACAAACTCCTTAAAAGCGGGTACAGGGAATATGACGTGAAGAGTCAGGAAGCGATTGTAAAAGAGCGCGAAGACCGCCTGAAAGAGGCGGATAGCAATTTCAGACGCGTAAAGGACCTCTTTGAAAAAGGATTTGCTTCGAGCAGGGAATATGACAGGGCGGAAACCGAGATGAATGTTATAAGAAAACAACTCGACGAGTCAAAATCGCAGTTGTCGCTTCTGCGGGAAGGGTATCGCAAAGAGGATATACAATCGGCACTTGCCGCCGTAAAGCAGGCAGAAGCTGAAATCGACCTGATTAAAAAGAAATTGAAGGATGCAGAAATCAAGGCGCCAATCAACGGGACAATCACTGAGAAAGTTGCTGAAAAAGGCGAGTTTATAAGGGAAGGTATGCCTGTTGCCCTTATCACTGATTTGAGTGATACGTGGCTTACAATCTACATATCTGAGACTGACATAGGCGCTGTGAAACAGGGACAGGAAGCAAAAGTGAGCATTGATACATTTCCTGAAAAGGAATTTTCCGGTATTATATCATTTATATCGCCTGAGACGGAGTTCACTCCAAAAAACATTCAGACTAAAAGCGACAGGGTCAAGCTTGTTTATGAAGTCAGGGTAACTCTTGACAACAGCGAAAGAATATTCAAGCCCGGAATGATTGCTGATGCTTTTATCGATGTTAATAAATAGGCAGGTCACTTATGCCTGTTATTAAAACAACAGAGCTTACCAAGGTTTACGGAAAAGATATTGTTGCCGTCGACTCACTTTCCATTTCAATCCTGAAAGGGGAAATTTTCGGTCTTCTGGGACCAAACGGAGCAGGCAAAAGCACGACGATAAAAATGCTCTGCGGTATTGTCAATCCCACATCAGGAGAGGGGGAGATTCTCGGATTTAATCTGAAAAAAGAAAGAGAGAGGATTAAGAGCAGTATAGGATATATGTCGCAGAAGTTCGGTCTTTATGACGACCTCACAGTCTATGAGAATGTTAATTTTTATGCCAATATCTATCTCTCATCAAGAAAACAGGCCCTTGAAAACAGTGAAAAAATAATCAGGCAGTTCGGATTTGACCCCTATCGCAATACGCTTGCGGGAAATCTGTCGGGAGGGTGGAAACAGCGCCTTGCTCTTACCTGCTCGGTTGTCCATAATCCTTCGCTTCTTTATCTCGATGAACCCACTGCGGGAGTTGACCCCGTTTCAAGGCGAATCATATGGGACTATCTTTATGATATTAACAGCGCGGGAACGACCCTTTTTGTGACAACTCATTATATGGAAGAAGCGGAACGGTGTTCAAGGATAGGATTTATCAGCAACGGAAAGCTCCTTGCCTGCGGAAGTCCCGATGATTTAAAAAAGGAATCATTGCCATACAGGATTATGGCAATTAAGACCGATTCATTATCAAAAACGTTTTCTGCCGTAAAAAATATCTCAGGGATAAGAGACGCGAATATTTACGGAGACCGGGTGCACATCATCGTCGAAGACGGCGACGAGGCAGTTGATAACTTAAAGAATAAATTGATGAAATATGGTATAACTGTCAGAAATATTGAGGAAATATCACCGTCTATTGAAGATATTTTTGTTTATCTTACAAAATGAAAAATATTCTACCCGTTGCGCGAAAAGAGTTTATTCACATTATCCGTGACTTTCGCACACTTTTTATCGCAATAGTAAATCCGGCATTCATTCTAATCCTTTTTGCCTTTGCCCTGAAGTTTGATGTGGATAACGTGAATTTCTCTGTATTCGATTTTGACAGAAGTCAAACTTCGGCTCGCCTGATTACATCATTTGAAAAATCAGGTTATTTCAACCCGCACATTGATGCAGTGAACTTGCAGAATGCGGAAAGAATGCTCAAGCGCGGGGATATAAGCATGCTGATTGTAATAAAAGAAAATTTTTCCCGTAACCTCAGGCGGGGAGAGCCTGCTGATGTCGCTATGATAATAGACGGCGCAGACAATAATACGGCAAATCAGGTTAGGGGTTATGCAAATAAAATTGTGAACGAATTTTCTTCAGAACATCTCGGCAGATATATCCGCAGAAATACAGTATTGAAAATATCTGATATTAATCCTGTTAAGAATGAATCAAGGATATTCTACAACCAATCCCTGGACAGCAGATATTTTTTCGTCCCGGGCCTGATTGCCATTATTCTTCTTGTGGGAACGGCAATGCTTACATCAGTCACACTCGTAAAAGAGCGGGAAGTAGGGACCATTGAAGGATTGATGGCTTCACCCCTTAAAAGGAATGAAATAATCCTCGGTAAAACTCTCCCATTCTGCGCCATCGCAGTTATTAATCTTTTCACAGTCATAGCAGTATCTTTTGTCGTATTCAGGATGCCGTTCAGGGGAAACATCTTTGAGTTCATTTTTGCCTGTATGCTCTTCATCATTCTTTCTCTTTCTGTGGGAGTGATGATTTCTGCCTTTGCAAAGTCTCAGCAGGTTGCCTGGCTTTTAAGCCTTCTCGGGACTATGCTTCCTTCGTTCCTGC
>CAZJVM010000048.1:7101-20109 GCA_964549305.1 uncultured bacterium | reverse complement strand
CAAATAAAGAGAAACGAAGTTTCCTTATATTCAGCGGAATAGGAAGAAAAATTTTCATCGCGCTTCTCCTTCTGTCTCTTCTCCCCTTCTCTCTTGCAATATATCAGGGATATACAATCAGCAGAGAAGCACTCAAATCAAGGATATTTAACCAGATTGCCACAGTCTCCCTTTATGTAAACACAAAAATAAGTCATTTTATCAGAGAAAGAGAAATCAACATATCCTCCATTTTTCCCGGTAATCAATATATGCTCAACAATGTGGAAATAGTTCAGGAACCGATACGAAGCAAAAAGAGAAGAGTTAAATCCGCTAACGAACTGAAGAAATACCTTGAAAAATTGGAAACGGAGGACGCAAACAACAATGAACTTTTAGTAATCGGCATGAATGGAGTAATAATTTCCGCCGTAAATCCCGCCCTCATAGGTATGGACAAGTCAAAAACCAAATACTTCAAAAAGGGTTCTATCAAAACTTCCACTACCATCTCCTATAACGATGCCGTTCCCACCATGACGGTCAGTTCTCCGTTGAAGACTTCAGGAGGCGCTTTTCTCGGTGTTGTCGCGGGGAAAGTGAGCAATGCAAAACTTTTTGAACTTCTTGATGAAGGCAGAAACCTCGGAGAAACGAGCATTTTTTATTTTGTAAATCATTCAGGCAAGATGCTTACAGAATATGACAAAGGAAAGGAATCTGCGGTAATAAAAAAAGAGGAAATCATTCAGGCATTTAATAAAAAGGTCATTACCGGAAGTTTTCTCAGAAAAAATGGAAAAAAAATCGTCGGCACCTACCGACTCTCTCCCGAAACGGGATGGGTGCTCTGCTGTGAGCTTGACGAAAGTGAAGCGTTCATGCCCTTAAACAGACTGAGAAATCAGGCAATAAGTCTGGGAATAATCTTTTTCTTCCTCATTGCCGCGGTGGCTTATTACATATCGCTTAACATAAGCAAACCGCTTTTAAACCTGAGTGAAGCAGCGGGAGAAATCGGAAGCGGCGAGCTGAATAAAAGGGTAAATATCACCACAAAAGACGAAGTGGGCGAAATGGCAAAATCATTCAATATAATGGCTCAAAAGCTGGAAGAGTCCTACTCCCACCTCGAGCAACTTGTAGAGGAAAGGACAAGAGAGCTTAATGAAAATATAGCATTCACGCAAAATATGCTCGAAAGCATATCAGTGGGGGTTTTGGCAGTTGATATAAATATGAATATCATCGCCTGGAATGATTATCTTGAGTCAGCATCGGGCATATTGGAAAAATCCGTTACCGGAAGAAGCATTTCCGAATTCCTCTCCCGTGAAGATGGAGGCATTTTAGCTGAAGAAATAAAGAAAGTAATCAGAGAGAAAAAATCACGACAGGGCACGAATATAAAGCTTCCTTTCATAGGAGAGGGATTTTTCGATTTTGTGGCAAGCCCGTTGAAGGGGCATAGTGACGAAATATCGGGCGCGGTAGCTTTCATAGAAGATGTTACCGAGAAAAGAGCTATGGAAGAAAGTCTGCGAAGGCACGAAAGTTATATTGCCAATATTTCAGAAAACTCAGCAGACGCCATTATCAGTATTGACAACTCAAATATCATTACAACATGGAATAAAGGCGCGGAAGATATGTATGAATACAGGAAAGATGAAATAATAGGCAAATCCTTTGAAATACTTCTACCTGAAGACCTTAAAAACAAGGGCGAAATGCAGTGGATAATAGACACCACCAGCGAAAAGGGAGCACTCAAAAATTATGAAACGGAAAGAATCACGAAGTCAGGAAAAAGAATAAATGTCGCATTGACGCGCACACCCCTTAAAGACAGCAACGGTGATATAATAGGGTGCTCAGTTATCGTGAGGGACATTTCGGAGAAAAAAAGCCTCGAAAAACAGCTAATACAGTCGGAAAAACTCTCCGCGGTGGGTGAGTTGACTGCCGGACTTGCCCACGAAATCGGCACACCCCTTAACATAATCTCCGGAAGAGCGGAATACATACTTTCTCTTGTTGATGACAATCCTAAAATAAACGACGGCCTCAAATCGATAATAAGGCAGATTGACCGAATAACATCGCTCATTCAACAGCTTCTTAAATTCACGCGCTCTGAAAAAAAGGAGATAAAAGGCGTAAACATTAACAGCGTCATAGACGACACCCTTATCCTTCTTGAAACAAAACTTGACAAATCTCAGATTGTAATAGAAAAAAAAGCGGATAAGAATATCTCCCTTGTTGAAGGAGATGAAAATCAGATTCAACAGGTATTCCTGAACCTTTTTATAAATTCCCTGCACGCAATGCCACAGGGAGGTAAACTTACTGTAGAAACAGCAATAAACAAAAGTGAAAAAATGGTTGAAATCAGAATTTGCGACACGGGCGAAGGAATAGAGAAAAAAAATATCTCGAGAATTTATGATCCCTTTTTCACCACAAAGGAAATCGGGAAAGGGACGGGACTTGGGCTTGCCGTAACTTACGGAATAATAAAAGACCACGAAGGAAATATTGAAGTTAAAAGCACGGTAGGGAAAGGCACGGAGTTTCTTATACAACTGCCGGAGATTAAAAATGCCGCAGACCATAAGGCGGAAGGGATATGACGGAAAAGACGCAAATATTAGTTGTTGACGACGACCTTGAAATGGCGGAAGTCCTGAGGGACTTTCTCACAGAAGAAGGTTTTGAAGTGAAAGTCGCCGGAAGCGGAAACGACGCCCTCAAGCTCGCCGGCGAGGAAAACTTTTCCATCGTTATCAGCGATATGAAGATGCCGCAGATGAGCGGAATGCAGCTTTTAAAAAAAATAAAACAAATCGACTCAAAATTGGAAGTAATAATGATTACCGCTTTCGGCTCAATTGAAACCGCTATAGAAGCTGTAAAAAAAGGCGCTTACCACTACATCACAAAGCCCTTCAAAATGAATGAGATTCTCATTACTGTCAAAAAAGCCATCGAAAAACGCAACCTCGAAATTGAAAATATACAGCTTCGAAACGAAGTGGAAAGGAAATACAGCTTCTTTAACATCATCGGGAAAAGCGCGCCGATGCAGAAAGTCTTTGAAATGATAAGAGTGGTATCGGAAAACAACAGCAATCTTGTAATCTACGGCGCGAGCGGCACAGGTAAGGAGTTGGTGGCAAAGGCAATTCACTATAACGGAAGAAGAAAGCAGAAACCTTTCGTGCCCATAAACTGCACCGCAATTCCCGAAGGGCTTCTCGAAAGCGAACTTTTCGGACACGTGAAGGGAGCATTTACCGGGGCAGTGGGTTCGAAACAGGGGCTTTTCGAAAAAGCAAACAAGGGAACATTATTCCTCGACGAAATCGGGGATATGGGGCTGGGACTTCAGGCAAAACTTCTGCGCGTACTTCAGGACAGGGTCATAAGACCCGTTGGAAGCGTGCATACTGTGAATGTTGATGTGAGAATTATAGCCGCCACCAACAAAAACCTGGAGGAAGAAATCGAAAAACAGACATTCAGGGAAGATCTTTTTTACCGGCTGAATGTCATACCTCTGCACATTCCGCCGCTTAATGAAAGAAGGGAAGACATCCCCCTGCTCATTAATCATTTCCTCGATAAAATAGCCACAGAACAGGGGATTAAAAAAAATATCTCCGAAGACGCTATAAGCGCGCTCAGCTCGCTTGACTGGAAAGGAAATGTAAGGGAGCTTGAAAACACTATCGAAAGAACAGTAATGCTCTGCAGAAAGTCAACAATCAAAGCGCAAGATTTACACCTTGCCACAGACAGGAAAGGGCTCAATCTTTCCAGAGTTATGGGCAGCAGAATGACCCTCGATAATTTTGAAAAGGACTATATCAATGCCGTGCTTGAAGAGGTGGGAGGCAACAAACAAAAAGCGGCAGAGATTCTCGGAATCAGCTCGAGAACTTTATACCGGAAAGAAAAACAGTACAATTTAAGCAATAAAGGCAAGGAATAGGGACAAAATGTCATATCAATGACCTCTGAATTGCGGCAATTTTATTAAAAACCCCTCTAAAAAAAACAAATCATCCTTATCTATCAATAAGATACTTCGCTTATAATCATTTTTTCAACTTTGGCACGATTTCTGCTTACCATTTCAGACAGTTAATTGTTTTTCTTAATTTTTAACTATAATCAGCTATGAAAAAAATACTTATAATCGATGACGACACTGAGTTTTGCTCGATGCTTGAAGACATCCTCAACCTCAAGGGATATTCTGTATCTAAATCCTTTAACGGGAAAGACGCGCTTACAATGATGGGGCAGGAAACATTCGACCTTGTAATCACCGATAAAAATATGCCCGAGATATGCGGAATCGATGTAATCAGAGGAATAAAAAAGAGGTTTCCTAAAACACCGGTTATCATTACAACTGCATTTGGAGATAAAAATTTCAGGGAGGACTCCCTGAGGGCAGGCGCTTTCGAGTATTTCAGCAAACCGCTTAAGATTTCCACCCTTATGGATGCCATCGTAAAAGCAACGAAGATTCAGACTCAGCCATAAACTTCCTTTATTCAAACCATACCCCAAATTTTTTTGTTTAGGTTGACTATGGGCAAGAATATTTCTAAATATAGTCATATTTTTTTAATCTTTTAATCTCATCTTCGCCTTATCGTTGCGAAATGATTATTCAACTAAAAAAATTAGGAGTTAATAATGATTACAGTTGAAGAAGCATTGTCCATAGTCCTGGAAACTCCCGTTTCTTCACATATAGAGGAAGTTCCGCTTCTCAACTCCCTTAACAGAGTCTGCGCCGAAGATGTCAAGGCGTCAATCACCGTGCCTCCATGGGACAATTCCGCAATGGACGGTTTTGCCGTAAAGACAGAGGATGTGGAATCTGCGTCTGAGACCTCGGGCGTTAAGTTGAAAGTAAAAACAGATATTCCCGCGGGAAGTTTCTACGAAGGGAAAATCGAAAAGGGGGAATGCGCGAGAATTATGACGGGCGCGCCCATTCCCGAAGGCGCCGAAGCGGTTGTAATGCGGGAGTTCGCCCATGACAGCGGAGACGAAGTAGTGCTTGAAAGAAGCGCTGAAAGGGGTGAAAACATCAGGAAAAAGGGAGAAGACATAAATGTGGGCGATATCGTAGTACCGCGCGGAAAAGTAATCACACCTGCAGACATTGGAGTGATGGCATCAGTGCAGGCATCCGCTATTAATGTCTACAGGCGACCGACAGTTGCAGTTCTTTCCACAGGAGACGAGCTTGTCGACCTGGATGAAAAAATCGAGCCCGGAAAAATTGTAACAAGCAACAATTACGCCCTCGAAGCGCAGATTAACGAAAGCGGTGCCCTGACCCTTCAGATGGGAATCATCAAAGACGACAGAGACATACTGCGGGACGCCGTTAAAAAAGCGTCATCTGCGGATATCATCCTTACCACGGGAGGCGTATCCGTCGGCGATTATGATTTTGTAAAGGATATCCTCGGAGAACTCGGATTTGAAAAAAAGTTCTGGAAGGTCGCCCAAAAACCGGGGAAACCCCTGCTCTTCGGCACTCTCGGAAAATCGCTCGTATTCGGGCTTCCCGGAAATCCCACTGCCACGATGCTCTGCTTTGAAATTTATGTGCGGCCTATGATCAGGATGATTCAGGGATTTTCGAATTTACACAGAAAAAGCGTTAAAGCGGAAGCTTTGGAAGACATAAAGAAAAAAGCGGGAAGAAAGCACTTTATCCGCGCAATCACCGAAAATAGAGAAGGGAAATACTTTTTCCGCACCACCGGAGCACAGGGTTCCGGAATACTTACATCAATGTCAAAAGCAAACAGCATTGCCGTTGTCGAAAGAGAGGCAACGCTTCTCAAGAAAGGCGAAGAGGCAGATGTAATCCTCATCGATGAATCCATCTAAAATTATGAAAGGCAAAAAATAATGTTACCACCGGTTATTTCTATTGTAGGAAAATCAAACTCGGGAAAGACAACATTCGTTGAGAAACTTTTACCGAAATTAACCGCGCTCGGATATACGGTAGGCACCGTAAAGCACCATTCCCATCAGGATTTTGAATTCGATGTAAAGGGAAAAGACAGTTGGAGGCACAAGCAGGCAGGCGCCTATCAGGTTATCGTGTCCTCTCCCAACAAACTCGCGCTGGTGAGAAACTCCGAATCAGACCTTTGCATTGAAGAAATAAGGTCAAAATATTTTCACAATCTCGACCTCATTCTAACGGAAGGTTACAAAAGGGAAAACTTCCCGAAAATCGAGATATTCAGAAAAGGCGTACACGACACGATGCTCTGTGAAGAAGACGACAAGCTCGTGGCACTGGTCACTGATGTTGATTTGCCGGTAAATGTGCCGAAATTCGGACTCGACGACGCGCAAGGCGTCGCGGCGCTCATCGAAAAAAAGTTTCTCAAGGAAAAGAACGGTGATTCGCCTTCCGTAAAACTCTTCGTAAACGACAAGGAGATATCTCTTAAGCCCTTTATTCAAACAACCCTTAAGGGGATGATAGAAGGTTATCTTAAGGGATTAAACGGTATTGAAGAAAACAGAGATATCAGGGTAGAGATAAAAAACAAAAAATAAATTTTTTCAAATTACAAAGGAGAAGGTTTTTGAATTTTTTCAACACGCCCGGAGAATGGGATTACGACGATATGTTTTGCTTCATTCTTGCCGGAGGAAGGAGCAAAAGACTCGGCGAAGATAAAGTAAACACCATGATAGGGGACGAATCTCTTCTTGAACTTATGATAAGAAAAGTCTCCGCTGTTTTTAAAAATGTGGTCATAATATCAAGAAGGGACAGCAAGCTTCCGGATATAAAAAACGAAGTGCTCTATGACCTTATTCCCGAAAGCGGTTCGCTGGGAGGAATTTATACGGGACTGGTAAAATCTCCCACCTTTTACAACTTTTTTCTATCCTGCGATATGCCTTTTATTGAACTGCCTTTTATAGAGAAAATGATTTCGGAGAATAAAAATTACGACATTCTCCTTCCCCGCGAAGGCAGACATTATCAGCCTCTTCACGCAATATACTCCAAGGCTTGCCTCCCCACTGTAAGAGACCTTCTCGCGTCGGGAAACCTGAAAATTATAGACCTTTTCCCGAAAGTTAATGTAAGATATATAGAGAAAATATCGTGGGAAAGTTTTGACGTGGAAAAAAGAATGTTCCTGAATATCAATACATCAAAAGACCTTGATTTCGCGAGAGATACACTTTTAAGTAAAAAGAATTCCTGATATGAAATTAAATTTCAGCAGGCATATCGTTTTATCAGTTGCCGCACTTCTTCTGATTGCCCCGCTTTCTCATTCCAAAGGACTGAAGAGTCCCGATGAATTTTACAAAACAAAAACCTTTTCAACTTCCTCTTCCGATAAAACGGAAAGCAGAATATTGAACGCCCTGAAAAACCCTTTTCTCGCTTTTCTCAACGCGGGGTTGACCGTTTATCAGTACGGAGCGTCCAACCTCACCTCCACAAACTGCAGTATGTATCCAAGTTGCTCACATTACTCGAGAGAAGCGCTCAAAAAACACGGCGCCATAATCGGCCTGATGATGACAACGGACCGCCTGATGCACGAAGCGGAAGAGCTTGAAAGGGGAAAGCTCATAAAAAAAGGTAATCGCTATTACATCGCTGACCCTCTTTCAAACAACGATTTCTGGTGGACAGATGAAAAAAAATAACAATCTATCTTATGACCTGATTCCAATTATTCTCTTATTCCTCTTTCTTGCATTTTTCCCTGCCTCATCGCCCGCCCAAAACCAAAGCGGCGAAGAAAAGGAAGCTGAGCGCCTTCTGAAGTTTGCCGGCAACCTTCTTGGCGAAGGCGATTATTACAGAGCTATAACGGAATACAAAAGGTTTATATCCTATTACCCCCTGTCTCCGAAAATTCCGGACGCGCGAATCGGCATCGCAAACTCCTACTACAAGGCGGAAAAATATTCCGAAGCAATAGATTCATACAGGGACTTTCTGAACAAATATCCCGAAAACGCGAGACTCGAAGAAGCCATCCTCAACCTTGCGAATTCCTTCATAAAAACAAAGGACAGAGATTCGGCGATGAGACTTCTCAACGAAATAGAAAAGGAGATGCCTGACAGCGATGTGGCGGAAAAGCTCAAGCTTCTGCTGGGAAAAAATCTCATCAGGGAAGGACGCTATGAAGACGCTGAAAGAGAACTCGGAAATATCAAAGAAAAAAGCGGGGAAAAGGAAGACGCCGATAAACTTCTCGAAAATCTTAAAGGCGTGAAAGAGTTAAAGCTGAAATCCCCTATGCTTGCGGGATTAATGTCCTCGGTGCTTCCCGGCGCGGGACAGGTTTATTCGGGAAGAAAAAAAGATGCTGTATTCGCTTTTCTGCTAAACGGTCTTTTCGCCTGGGGCGCAATTGAATCTTTCAACCGCGATATTTATGTGGCAGGGGCAATTCTCTCATTCTTCGAATTCGGATGGTACACGGGAAACATATACAATGCCGTCTCCAACACTCACAAATACAATAGAAAACTTCAAAACAATTATCTGGACAATGCCCTGGCGCTCACGATGAAGGGAAGAAACTTTTTAAAAGAAGATAAGGATTTAAAATCCATAGCTTTCAAGATTCACTTTTAACAATGTCCGATTCAAATGTGTCTGCCTCTAAAAGACAGATATTTGCCGTTGCCGTCTTTTGCATTCTTTAAAAACACTTACCGCGGGGGGGGTAAAAAATGAAAGAACTTATAAAGGATTACATTGACGGAAACCTTACAAGAAGAAGTTTCATACAAGCGCTCGTTGCCGCGGGACTCACTTTGAAAGGCAGTACATCTTTTGCCCGATCCATAGAGGATAAACCCGCCAAAGCGGTAAAAACAAAAGATTTTACGGGCACGGGGGGAGAATTGATTGTTGAAACGGCATCTGCCGCAGGAGTTGAATATATATTCGGCGCCAACGGCACGGGCGTATATCCTTTTTACGACGCCCTTGTGGAAAGGGACAAACCGCGATTCATACTGGGCACCGAAGAAGGCCAGGTGGTTGCAATGGCGGAAGGATATCATCTGGCAACCGGTAAAACCGGTTTTATAAATATGTCGCGTATAGGCATTCCCCACGCCTCGAACAATCTTTACAACGCCTGGAAAGACCAGTCCTCCCTTGTCATAGTGACTGACGGTCCTGACAGCAGGTTCGCGGGGCGAAACGGTTTTGAAGATGTAGACGACTGGCTGGAAGCAATCGAGCAATTCACGAAGTGGCGCTGGATGGCGAGGTGGCCCGAAAGAATTCCCGAACTCGTTAAACGGGCTTTTCAACTGTCAAAGATAGCGCCGGGAGGCCCGGCATACCTTATGGTGCCGAGCAATATAATGTCCGCGGACAAAATATCGGCACAGATTCCCTTCCCCGATTACTATGAATTCTCGACGGAGATGGAGCCCGATTCCGCTTTAATCGAAAAAGCCGCTAAAATGCTAATCAACGCAAAAGCGCCTCTCATTCACGCGGGACACGAAGTGACGAGAGCGCTTGCGGCAGATGATTTGGTGGAACTCGCGGAGCTTTTGAACATACCCGTGACTCAGGGCGCAAGTGTTTACAAGGATTTTCCCACGGGGCATAATTTATTTCACGGAAAATATATGGCAGGGCTGACCTACGATTTCGCCATTGATTTATTCATCAACTTCGGCACTCAGATGCCTGATATGAGTATGATGGCGCTTGGCATGCCGGGTCCTCTTCCCGACGGGGCAAAAATAATCCACGCCCGCATCGATACCGCCGATATCGCGCGTGTAAAGCCCGTGGATATTGGAATTGCCGGGAATGTCAAAAAAACGATAAGAGGAATTATTGACGAAATAAAATCGCGCCTCTCAAAAGAAAGGATAGCTAAAATTAAAGCATCGAGGGAATCCAAAATTTTATCCTTCAGGCAAAGACTGGTAAAAAGGCAGAAGGACCGCATAAAGAAAAAATGGGACAAATCTCCGCTCTCCTGGGAGAGATTCACTTCCGAGCTAAACAATACTCTCGATGATGACGCAATAATCGTTCCCGAGGTTGAAAACCCCTGGGGGTCAACCGATTTAATAGATTTCTCGCCATCGGGAAAGAAATGCATTGGCTGGACAATGGGTTCAGCGCTCGGATGGGGACACGGCGCGGCAGTGGGAGTACAAATCGCTGAACCTGACAGGCAGGTTGTTTCTCTCATAGGCGACGGGGGATTGATGTTTTGCGGATGCTCCGCTCTCTGGAGCGCGGCAAGATATGAAGTTCCCCTTCTAACGTGTGTTTATAACAACAGAAGCTATGACGGCCCGAGAAGCAGGATGTTTTCAATGGGGAGAAAACAGGGGCAGATGGGAAAAGATATTGCCTGTTATCTGGGAAATCCCGATGTTGACTACGCGGGCTACGCGAAGAGTTTCGGAGTGCAGGGGGAAAAGATAGAAAAAGCTGATGAAATCAAACCCGCACTTGAACGGGCAAAGAGCGCCATAAAGAGCGGCGAACCGTATCTTCTCGATGTTGTCGTCGAGCGCCTTGGACCTGGAGCTAAATCCACCTGGTATCCAAAAACATCGATAAAAGATATGAGGAAGAAAACTGTTTGAGCAATTCTGAATTATGTCACTTGAAAAAAATATATCCTTCGTTCTTCTTGAACCGGGGAAGGCGGGCAACACAGGTGCTTCGGCAAGGGCAATATACAATATGGGATTCAAGAACCTTGTCATAGTGAACTCCAAAGTGCATCTTGAAGAAGAAGCGCTCAATTTCGCTATGAATGGAACCAATGTTCTCAAGAATGCGAAAACCTATGAAAACTTTGACGATGCAGTTTCAGGCTCATCACTTGTCGCAGGTCTTACGCGAAGAAAAGGCAAAAAACGAGGACAATTTTTTAGCTTTGATGAAGGAATAAAAACCATCATAGAAAGAGGGAGAACAAACAAAGTCTCGCTTGTTTTCGGCAGAGAGAGTTCGGGGCTTTCAAATGAAGAAACCGAAAAGTGCACATTTCTCATTACAATTCCAACGGGGAGAATTTCCTCTTCGCTTAATCTTGCCCAGGCAGTGCTGATTGCGGCATATGAGCTTTCTCAATACAAGACAAAATCACCTTCTTCACAAACCATTAAATCAATCCCCATAAAAAAACTTGATTTTTTATTTGCGGAAATAAATGATACACTTTCATATCTCGGTTACGAAAAAAGAGGTAATAAAGATATGAAACACTCTATAATGCGTACAATGAAAAAACTCTTCGCGCGAAATGGTCTTACCGGCGCTGAGTTGAATATGTTTCTCGGACTGTGCAGGGAAATACGTAAAAAAGGGAGGTAACATACAATGGAGTTTTTAGCTATGCAATGGCACGGGAACTCTCTTCAAAACTGGATTATCGCGCTGATTTCGGCACTTTTTATCCTATGGGCATTATACATAGTGAGAAGAATCGTTTTCAAAAGTCTTACCGCTTTTGCGGAAAGCACTGATACTGAAATAGATGATATGGTCGTGGAAATCCTGAAAAAAACAAAATTTCTCTGCATGCTGATTTTATCCATCTTCATCGCGTCAAACCTTCTGAGCCTTCCGCTAAAGGAGATTAATATCCTGAAGAATATTGCCATCGCGGCACTTCTCTTTCAGGCGGCAATATGGTCTAACGCTATAATAACAATCGGCTTCCCCTTTATAATGAAAAAGAAGGTTGACCAGGATACTGCAAAACTCACCCTTTTTAATTCTCTGGCATTCATCGGAAAATTCATCCTCTGGTCCATTGTCATTCTGATGATACTTGACAACTTCGGAATCAATGTTACCGCCCTTGCAGCAGGCCTGGGCGTTGGCGGTATCGCCGTAGCGCTTGCCGTGCAGAATATTTTAGGCGACCTCTTCGCTTCTCTTTCCATAGTCCTCGACAAGCCCTTTGTAATCGGAGATTTCATTGTCGTGGGCGACATTCTCGGCACGGTGGAAAAAATAGGGCTTAAAACCACGCGCGTACGTAGTCTCTCAGGTGAGATGATAGTGGTTTCAAACACCGACCTGCTCTCCAGCAGAATAAGAAACTACAAACAGATGATGGAAAGGCGTATCATCTTTTCTCTCGGAGTGACATATCAGACATCCGCGGAACAGCTCGAATTGATTCCCGGCATAATCAGGGAAATTATAACAGCCGAAGAACTTGCGCGCTTTGACAGGGCGCATTTTAAAAACTATGGAGATTTCTCACTCAATTTCGAAATCGTTTATTATGTGCTTTCCCGGGATTACAATATCTATATGGATGTACAGCAGAGGATTAACATTGCCCTCTATAAAAAATTCGCAGAGGAAAAAATAGAGTTCGCATACCCCACACAAACTCTTTTTATAGAAAAGGGCGGGGAAAGCTGAACTTCACGCTTTTTCAACCAATATTCCGGGAACGCGATAAAAAATTTGATTTTTCAGCCAGTATTTACTTAATATTCAAAGTTCATCATTTGAATATTTTATTAAAGTTATAAATAGAATTCAGGAGGGAAGATTATGCGGGAAATGACAGAAAAAGAAATTAAAGATTTTATTGCCGAATGGAGATGGGGAATGCTTATGGCAGTTGACGGCAATAAGCCCTATGCCGTTGAAGTAAGTTATGCAAGCGATGACGAATACCTTTATTGCGGGTCAAGACCGGGAGGAAGAATGGCAAACTGCGTAAGGTCAAATCCCAATGTGGCATTCAAAATATGCGATTCAGACCCGAATCACACGAAATGGCGCGCGGCAATAGTTGAAGGTCCGGGAGAAAGACTGACAAAAAGAGACGACATACTGAAATTCACACGCCTGCTTGCAAAGAAAATGGGACGCCCCGAAGACGCGTTTGACTCCCTCGCGGAAAGAATCGCGAAAGACCCCGACAGTTCAAATTCTCTGAGAATTTCTCTCAAAACTTTGAGCGG
>CAZJVM010000048.1:0-7001 GCA_964549305.1 uncultured bacterium | reverse complement strand
CGAAAGACCCCGACAGTTCAAATTCTCTGAGAATTTCTCTCAAAACTTTGAGCGGAAGGACAAACCTGCCGTAGAATCGCCAAATATCAATTTCACAGGTGGATGCAAGGCACACAAAATCTGAGGAATGAGAGACGTACGAGTTTGTACGTTGAAATGACGAGGATTGAAGTGCAACAAAGCAGACGGACTTTTACCGAAACCGTTACGGAGCATACCGGATTATATGTGAGGATTTGCGAGGCACACAGTGACGAAGTATATCGCCAAATACTGCATCCACCTCAGAAGGTTACTACGTGCTTAACCCCTATCAAACTCTCCTTCATCTCAATACCTTCAACGATATGGTCAATATGGAGCTTGTGTGTTATCAGCTTTTGAAGTGTCAGTTTACCGCTTCCTAAAAGTTCTACCGCGCGTTTCATCTCCCTGGCGGAATGTCCCGATGAACCCTTGATTTGAATTTCTCTGTAATGAATGAAATTAAGGTTAACTTCCACTGATTCTTCGCCCTTGTAACCGGCGAAGATAACTACTTCGCCTCCCTTCTTTAAAAGGGGTATGCACTCCTCAAGTGAATTTTTATTGTTGTTTGCCACAATGGCGCACTCGATTCCTTCCTCGCCGACATTCATCTTTATGAATTCAGCAAGATCATCATTCTTTATATTTACAACCTCGTCCGCGCCAAGCTCTTTCCCAAGGGCAAGCTTCTCGTCATCGGTACCTGCAAGAATAACTTTTTTAAATCCTGAAATCTTTCCAAGCTGAGTGTGAATGAGTCCTACGGGACCATCGCCTGCAACGAGGAGGGATTCGCGAAGCTTTGAGTCAATTTTTGAATTGCCGTTAATACACGCCGCCGCAGGTTCGCACGCCGCAGCTTCTTCAAAGCTCAAAGAATCGGGAATTTTAATGACACAATCCGCTTCGACTGCCTCTCCGGGAATGGCAACATACTCGGCAAACCCGCCGTTATACTCATATCCAAGGGTCTGCCTCCTGATGCAAATATTCTTTTCATCACGCCTGCAGGCATAACATTTGCCGCAGGGAATTATCGCTTCCACCACAACGCGGTCGCCTTTGGCATAACCATTGGCGGAATCGGACACTTCGACTATTTCGCCTGCAAATTCGTGCCCGATTATTTTTGGAGGAGTCACCATCTTTCTTCCCCTGTAAATCCTCACATCGGTGCCGCATATTCCCGCCGCTTTCACCTTTAAAAGAAGACCCCCTTCGGGAAGCGAAGGCATCTCTATCTCCTCAACTGATATGACATTTATGCCTTTGAATATTGCCGCTTTCATTTGAGATTTGCCTTTATCTCCCTCAATATTCTAAAATCGCTTCTGAGGTCGTCGTAAACTTTTTTATAAAGGATGTAATAGGAATTGTATTCCTTGTTCCTTTTTTTATCGGCATTGTATTTAGCGCCGTTTTTGATATTCTTTTTAACAAATATCGCTTTATCCTTTACGGTGCCCACTCCCACGGCGGTAAGTGCCGCAGTCCCCGTGCATTCCGGCTCTTCCGTTTTTAAAGTCTGAATCTCGCATCCCGTTACATCGGAAATCGTCTGCATCCACTCAGGATACGCTCCGAATCCCGTTTCAGGCACAATCAATTTTTTCGTCTTGAGTCCTGCTTCATCGGACATTATCTCCATATTCATCTTTACCGCAAAAGCGCAACCCTCGACAATGGCATTATAAATGTTCTTCTCGTTATGAAAGGGAGACAATCCGAAGAAAACACCTTGCGCGTAAGGGTCCCACACAGGTGAGCGCTCGCCTGTAATGAAGGGGAGATAAATTAGTCCGCCGGAACAGGGCGCAATTTCATCTTCCGTGTTTTTGCCGGACTTCTTCGCGCTTTTGCCTTTCTTTGAATTCCCTCTTTTAAGAAGGTCTTCCCGCGAAAATGTATCAGCATACCATTTATAAGATGTTCCCATACCGTCCATACAGGCAACGGAAAGAAATCGTCTCTTGGCATATTCAAAGTTTATGAATTCATCCTTTAGAAGTCCTCTTCCCGATATGACTTTGCACAGGCGCGCAACGGTACCTGGAATCAATACCGTATCGTTGGGATTTCCCGCGCCCAGTCCCACAACCGCCGAGAAAGTATCCATACTTCCGGCGATAACGGGAACTCCTTCGGGAATTCCGGTTTCCTTCGACGCTTTCGCCGTAACGGTCCCCACCAAGTCGGAACAATTAAAGACGGGTGGCAGTTTTTTTATATCGAGTTCAAAAAAGTTCAGAAGCTCCTTCGACCACTGCCTGGCGTTGGTATCATACATCAGTGTCGTTGCAGTGCGGGTAATGTCTATTGACGGATTGCCCGTGAGGCGAAGCGCCATATATCCCGAGGGATAAAGAAAAGACGATGTTTTTTTATAAACACTTTTCGCGTTATCCTTTAACCAGATAACCGTTGGAAGAGCCGAAGAACCCACTGAGAGCCTGTTTAAAGTCAGGCCAAAAAGCTCTTCCGGGTTGAGCCGTTTGGCATAGGCATTGACTATATCCACCGTCCTCTTGTCAAACTGCATGACGGCAGGCGCAAGGACTTTTCCGTCTTCGGCAACGGGCACAAGAGCGTTCGTACAGGATATTCCAACTCCCGCAAGTTCCTTCAATGCCGTTTTCCTTTTGCCGAAAATCTCTTTAATGTTCTTTAACGCCGGTTTCCACCAGTCCTTATGCGGGTCGGATTCTACCCTTCCCCCCGGGGAAAATGTAAGGTTGCACGGTGAAGATGAAAATGCCACCGCCTCCCCTGACGCTGTATATAGCCCTGTCTTGCATCTTGTTGTGCCGATATCTATGGCAAGGATATACTTCGTTTTCTTCGCCACTCCTTTTCCTCCCCCAATTATATGTATAGTTTCTAACTTTTATAATTCTTTTTTCAGAGCGTCGATTAGCGTCTCCACATTCTCTTTCCTTGACGTGTGCCCCATCAATCCGATTCTCCAAACTTTTCCTGCCAATTCACCAAGGCCAGCTCCGATTTCAATATTATACTCTTTCAAGAGTGCTGAACGCACCTTTTTTTCATCAACCCCTTCGGGCACCACAACGGCATTCAGATTTGGAAGCCGGTATTCAGGGCTTACAAGATATTCGATACCGATTTTTGAAAGCTCATCTCTTAGAAATTCGTGGTTTTCCCTATGCCTTTGAAAGCGCGCTTCGAGCCCTTCTTCCGCTATTATTTTCAGCCCTTCATTAAGCCCGCACATCATACTCACAGGCGCCGTATGATGATAAACTCTCTCGCTTCCCCAGTATTTTTCAATCATCGAAAAATCGAAATACCATGAAGGTACCTTTGTTTTTCTGTTGCGAAGCACATGGAGCGCCCTGTCATTTGCAGTGACAGGAGAAAGCCCGGGAGGTACACTCAGATTTTTCTGCGTACCGCTGTAAGAGGCATCCACAAGCCATTCATCTGTTCTCACATCCACTCCGCCAAGGGAAGTCACCGTATCAACGATGAAAAGCGCGTCATTCTCACGGGCAATCCTGCCTGCCTCATCGAGCGGTTGAAGCACACCCGTTGAGGTTTCCGCGTGCACAAGTACAAGCGCTTTAACTTTCCCGCCTGCCCCGGCAAAAGCATCCCTGATTTCTCCGGGGAGAACAGGTTCGCCCCATTTCTTTTTTATTCCTATTACCTCAGCTCCGATTCGTCCAAGAAGGTCCGCTACCCTCCCCCCAAAAACGCCGTTTAGCCCAACGATTACAGTGTCTCCTCCTTCGATGAAATTTAAAATAATCGATTCCATCCCGGCGCTTCCCGTTCCCGATACGGGAAATGTAAGGCGATTCTCTGTCTTGAAAACCTGCCTCAACAGCTCCATTGTCGAATCCATAATCTCCAGAAAATCAGGGTCAAGATGACCTACGAGAGGTTTTGACATTGCCTCGAGTACACGCGGAGGGACATTCGAAGGTCCCGGTCCCATCAATAATTTTTCCATTTTTTTCCTTTCAACGTGTCAAACAATTATTTTCAGTTTATAAGATTGCCTCTTCTGTCAAACTTCAGTTTAAAATATTTTCCCTTTCCGGCTATATCTTTTCTGCCCTTCACGGAAAGAAACGCCTCTTTCGATAGGGTCATTTTAGAAAGATTCAGCGTATCCTTTATTATAACAATTTTCGCTTTTCCCGGATTTGTAACCCACGAGGACTTGATGCCCACGCTTATTGCCTCCCTGTCACACTCAGCAATATAGGGAATCTTCGCTCGTTCGATAAATGTGGCAGTGAGCGTATTAAAATAAAAATCATCAAAATCTATCTTTCTGAAAAATCGCGCCGTAATTATATCCGCAAGCCCGAGTCCCGCGCAGTTTCCCCGCGATTCGCGAGTCAGGTCAAGAGCGGCGATTCTCGTAATTTTCGGTTTCAGATAATCATCTTCGAAGCGTATTGTCTTTCTTCCTATTATGTGCGTATCCATTCCCGTACCGCTAATCTCCTTTCCCATTCTTCTTACAACGAGAAGGTCAATGCCGTGAAAAGGGAAAGGCGGAAACTGCTTCTTTGCAAAGGTGAGAAGCTTTTTTTCTCCGGATATTATTTTATCGCCGTCAAATGCCTTAATCTCCGAAATCCCGCATTTCACATTCTCCACAATTCCGATACCCGCGAAAAGTTTTCCCGACGATATTATCTTGCCTGCCGCAGGCGAAAGCTCCTTTTTTAACCCCTTTATGCCGAGACGGTGAATTTCTTCCGCGCCGGGAGGACCTCCCAAACCAACAACAAGCATCTTCGCCAGTCCGCTCTCGTGACTGCTTTCAAAATCTGTGTGCGCCTTGATTCGGTTTGCGACAATTACGGCATCTGCTTTACGCGCTTCATCGTCTATGAAAACGCTTACGCCCGACGCTGTTTTACCAAGGGGAACGTAATTTCTGCCTCCTCTGATTTTCATCGCGCATTTTTCAGGAGTAACTCCGTTTTCTTTTAATATTGCGCGTCGTCCGCTGTATGTTCCGCCTCCGTGACTTCCCATTGCGGGAACAATGAAGGGGTTGAACCCCTTTTCCCTGAGATTTTCACCTATTCTTTTGAGTATTTCCGGATAATGCCCTATCCCCCTGCTTCCCGCGGTAATGGCAATCTGCGCGCCGGGTTTTAGTTTTTTTAGCAGAGAAAGGGAAGATATTTCGGAGTCGAGCTTTTTGGAATAATCGCACAGACTCTTTGTCTTAAAGCTGAAGCTTATATTTACAAAGGAGGGCAGTTTCTCCACATCCCTGTGCCACGCCTTTTTCCCCGATAATAATTTTATCTTCATAGCAAGTTATTTTTATACAGGAGTAGGCGCAATGAAGTCAAAAATAAATAGCAACAGGTGGTTGGATTATTCTTAACTATGTGGCTTGAACAAACTTATATTCTAAAAGCTGGCAGGATTTTAATTTAAGAGGCAACACGAGAGTCATCTCGCATAGAGATAGGAGGCGATAATACTAATAATTTTCTTATTTCCCCTTTAATGAGAATTAATTTTTCTTTGATAAACTTTTTCTTCCCAGCAACGCTACAGCACCCAAACCGAACAAAATAAATGTGGACGGCTCAGGTACGGGAGATTCAGAGACAACAAGGTCCAATGTGGCAGGATCAAATTTTCCTTCTATATACATAATAAGACTGTCTCCAACAACCGGAGACCATCCGATACCGCCGTCATCCCAGTTATTCCCTCCTGCAGCACCCTGAAAAGCATCGTGTTTCCACGAAACCCACGGAACACCAAGAACTGTTCCTCCTCCGGTTATTTCAACCCAGTGTCCTCCACCGCTTTTCCAACCAACTCCCATTTCGACATCTTCACCATCGTCAATCTCGTGTTTGATCCATTCAGCAAGCGACAGGTTGCTCTTGTCAGCTTTAGAGGTAATACCGGCATTACTATGGTCATCCGTGAGTGTTGTTCCTCCTGTTCTACCCTTATGCTTGGTTTCAATTTTATCCCCAAGGTTTTTGTCTTTCAGATACTGAAGTTTTCCATCCATTAACTCGTTATCACTTACGCCATCAGGCCCTTGACGGTTCATTCTTTCATCTAACTCACCGACAAGGCTTCCGTCGCTTCCGCCCGGTGGGGTTCCTTTGCCTGCTTTATGAGGATCAGGTATCTTAATCTTATAGGTATCTTCAATCCACTGAAGACTGTTTGCAACAGCGGCGGGACCGCATTGTCCTTTTTCCTGTTCAATGGAAGTGTGCCCTGCCTGCCATGTTCCATCTGTAAGCCCGTTTGCCAAAAAATTAATAACAGTGGCATCAACTGAGCTTGTAGGCAAATCAGTACGACCGCCATCTCTCCCCTCAGCATTGTATGAAACATCACCTACAGAAAACGCAGTTGCAGGTCCGCCTGTAAAACTTGTAGTTGGTGTTGATGAAAGGTCTGCATAAACATCAAGAAAACTTACATCTGTGCCACCGCCTACACCTATATCAAATACTGTGCTGATACCCGGATATCCTGACAATGAATCAACAGGCATATTGCGCACGACCCATCCCGATGATGTCTGTATATTAAGAAAACCCGATGATATTCCCGTATTTGCCGTCATCTGATTTATATCAACAGCGACTTGACCATATGCTGAATTTGCCTGTGACGCACCTGTATAGGCAAGGTCAACTTGAGAAAAAAACAGACCATCCCCCGTGCCGATTGAAACAGCATAGCTCAATGAAGCACAATACAAACCGAAAATCACAAGGAAAACATTAACAGTTACTATTTTTTTACAACAAGAAATTTTTTTCATTCTTTTTCCTCCACTTTAAAATTATTTTTTGATTTATCAGGAAGTAGTTACCCAAACATCATTTATTGTATGCATAAACTATGCCAAGTTAATTAAAATCAAATAACTTACTGTTTTTTTTAGAAAATATATAAAGCCGGCAAATCATTAAGTTTTTTTATTTTTCAAAAAAGTGTTC
>CAZJVM010000047.1:0-20192 GCA_964549305.1 uncultured bacterium | reverse complement strand
TAAAAAAATATGTTGTTTAGACAGTATATGATCTTGA
Organism: uncultured bacterium; assembly: GCA_964549305.1. Classification (GTDB taxonomy): domain Bacteria; phylum Schekmanbacteria; class GWA2-38-11; order GWA2-38-11; family J061; genus J061. Next base: position 20,155 of record CAZJVM010000047.1, on the reverse strand, counting down.
CAGCGCAGACCTTCCTACGCTTCGCATATTCTTTCCTGCTTGGAATATTACCTTCCGCTAAGCTATAATACAATTTTAAAAATACAATGCGAAAAATTTACTGATATTTGAAAAAGTGCACTGAGTACTTTTTTATTACAAAGTTCTACTGAGGAGATTTAAATTGTCTGTCCCTTTTTTAGATCTGACGAGGCAGTATAAAACCATAGAAGACGAAGTTCGCGAAAAGATAACTCCCATTTTTTCAAGCCAGAAGCTTATTCTCGGAGAAGAAGTCGCTGAGCTTGAAAAGAAAATTGCCGAATATTCCACTGCCAAATACGCAGTGGGCGTGGGTTCAGGTTCGGATGCGATTCTCCTTATGCTTATGGCGGCAGGCGTGGGCGAGGGAGATGAAGTAATTACTACGCCCTTTACCTTCTTTTCTACGGCATCGTCAATCGTGCGTCTTGGCGCCAAACCGGTTTTTGCCGATATTGACCCCCGCACATTCAACCTTTCTGCCGGCGATGTTGAAGATAAAATAACGGACAAAACCAAGTGCATTATGCCCGTCCATCTTTACGGACAGTGCGCCGATATGAAGTCAATTTGCGAAATAGCCTCTGAAAAATCAATTACCGTCCTTGAGGATGCGGCACAGGCAATAGGCGCGGGTTATGAAGTAGAATGCAATGGCGGAAAAGAGATAAAGAAATCCTGCTCTCTTTCAAGCGGTGGCGCGTTAAGTTTTTACCCCACAAAAAATCTCGGTGCATTCGGTGAGGCGGGAATGGTCGCTACAAACGATAAGGATATTGCTGAGAAAGTGAAAATGTTACGGGTGCACGGTGAAGAGAAGCGTTATTATCATTCCGCGGTGGGAATCAACAGCCGTCTTGATGCGGTGCAGGCGGCAGTATTGCTCGTAAAATTTCAATATCTTGAAAAATGGACCGAAAGGCGGCGGGAAATCGCGGCACGATACGATGAAGCACTGGAAGCGAAAGTCACAATTCCTTACAGGGACAAGAAGTGCTGTCACGTTTTCAATCAGTATGTAATCAGGACGTCGCAGAGGGATAAGGTTATCGAAAAATTTCAGTCGGAAAAAATCGGCTACGGAATTTATTATCCTCTTTCACTTCATATTCAGGAATGCTTCTCAAATCTCGGTTACAAAAAAGGTGATTTTCCCGAATCCGAAAAAGCATGCGAGGAAGTGCTTGCCCTTCCCGTATATCCCGAGTTAACCGATGACGAGCAGGAAACCGTCATCGAAGCGCTTATTGACGCCCTGAAGTAGATTTTTTCACATTTTCTTTTGTTCGGGAAAAAAATACAAAAAACTCTTTCGTTAACTCTCTCTCCGCTATTATAATAGCTCTATTATTTAGATTAAAAACGAAAGCATTAAAAAATGAAATTCAGTGAAAAACCGGTAAAAAAGAGTTCCATCAGAAAAAGGAAAAATCTTGTATCTCTCAAAAATTTTGCATCAATTAAGGCGGGCAGTGACATTTCATCGCTTCTCGATTCATTCCCTGACATTTTAGGCGCAAGGGATTTTAAAAATGTGGTTAATGAGATTTGCAGGAGTGTTAAACGAAAAAAACCGGTTTTTCTCGCAATGGGCGCTCACGCCATAAAATGCGGGCTTTCTCCCTTTATCATTTCTTTAATTGAAAATGGAATTATTGGCAGTGTATCCATGAATGGCGCCGGCGCGGTGCACGATTACGAAATTTCCCTCATTGGCGCAACATCGGAGGATGTTGCCGAAGGACTTGAAGAAGGCGAATTCGGAATGTCCAGGGAGACTTCGCTGGGGTTGGGGCGTGCCGTGAAAAAAGCTGTTGAGGAGAATAAAGGTTTCGGTGAGGCATTGGGAGAAATCATTATTTCCGACAAAAACCGCTACCGGGATAAAAGCATATTTGCCGCATCGGTCAGGGCGGGATGTCCCTCCACGGTGCATGTTGCCATAGGCACTGACATTGTTCATATGGACCCTCTTGCAGACGGCGCGCGCATTGGAGAGGCGAGTTTGAAAGATTTCAATGTGCTTGCCGAGCGTGTTTCCAAACTTCAAGGAGGCGTGTGGATTAATATGGGTTCAGCTGTTGTTATGCCTGAAATCTTTCTCAAATCAATCACTCTTTGCAGAAACAAGGGCTACAAGATTGATAAATTTCTTGCCGTAAATATCGATATGCTTCCTCATTACAGGCCTCTTACCAATGTGATAAAAAGACCCACTGCGCGCGGAGGCAAAGGAATAAACCTGATTTGCCAGTATGAAATACTTTTCCCTCTTCTTTATTTTGCATTGAGGGATAAACTGGGTTTTAAATAATTCACACAAAGATAAAAAGAGAAGGATTCTATAAATGAGAATAGACATTGACTCGGTAAAGAAAAAGCTTAGAGGCAGAAGAAAACCGAGAATTCTTGTTGTGGGCGATATGATGCTCGATGAATATATCTGGGGCAGTGTCGAAAGGGTTTCACCCGAAGCGCCGGTGCAGGTGGTAAAGGTGAAGAAAAAAGAGTCTGTGCCTGGCGGCGCGGCAAATGTAGTGAATAACCTTGCCTCACTGGGCGCAGTTGTGTCGGTGGCAGGCATTATAGGAAACGATATAAAGGGACGAATTCTTAGAGACCTTCTTAAAAAACAAGGCATAAAGCTGTCATCGCTTATTAGTTCGAAAGATGTGGCGACAATTACAAAAACCCGCGTGATAGCTCACAACCAGCAGATTTTGCGCGTCGATGAGGAATCGGATACTCCCTTTGATTCTGCTCAGAAAAAAAAGATGTTTTCAGCTATAAGAAAAAATATCAAGAACGCTGACGGCGTTATCCTCTCCGATTATAACAAAGGTACTCTCGATGAAGAGACAGCTCAGAAGATAATAAAGCTTGCAAATTCGTTGGGTAAAAAAGTCATTGTGGACCCCAAGGGGAGGGATTACACAAAATACAGAGGCGCGCACATAGTCACTCCAAACCTGAAAGAGCTTGAAGAATCTTCAGGCGTGAAATGTGACAGCGAAAAAAAGATAACTGCCGCCATTTCTGCTTCAATTAAAAAAATAAAATGCGGGGGAATGCTTGTAACCCGCGGAAGCGACGGAATGACTCTTTTGATAAAGAATGGGAAAAAAGTCAATTTCAAGTCGTGTGCCCTTGAGGTTTATGATGTTTCGGGCGCCGGCGACACAGTCATAGCGACATTTTCTTTTTCCCTTTTCAGCGGACTTTCTCCCGATGTTTCCGCGATGATTTCCAATACTTCAGGCGGTATCGTTGTTGAAAAAGTCGGCACTGCAGTTGTTACCGTAAATGAAATATTGTCCCGTTTAGACGGTGAGGGCATCGGCGCAGGTATTATTGAAGAACCGCACATTGAAAGCTCAGTGATGAAGCTTCGAAGAAAAGGGAAGAAAATAGTGTTTACAAACGGATGTTTCGATATCCTTCATATGGGGCACATTTATCTTCTTCAACAGGCGAAATCCTTCGGCGATGTTTTGATAGTGGGCATCAATACTGACGCGTCCATAAAAAGATTAAAGGGAAACAAAAGGCCTCTCATTGGCGAAGAGCAGAGGGCAAAGCTTCTTTCGGCGTTAAGCTGTGTCGATTACGTGACTTTTTTCGATGAAGATACTCCTATGGAGTTAATTAAAAAAATCAGGCCTCATATCCTCGTAAAAGGAGGAGATTACAGGAAAAATGAAGTTGTGGGTGCTGATTTTACGGAAAAAAACGGAGGCAGAGTAGAGCTTGTAAAAGTTGTCGAAGGGCTTTCCACTACAAACCTCATCACCAGGATTGTTAATCAGTATAAGTAAGTTGTTAATACGGCCAAGTCCGGCATATTAAAATATGAAAAAAATTTTAGTTATTTTCGGTACCCGTCCTGAAGCGATAAAGCTTTCTCCGCTGATTCTTAAATTAAGAGAAAAGAAGAAAAAATTCAGGGTAAAGGTCTGTGTTACGGCGCAACACAGGGAGATGCTTGACCAGGTAACTTCTCTTTTCAGGATAAAACCTGACTACGACCTCAATCTGATGCGCGACAACCAGAATCTCGAAGGGATAACGGGACGGGTCATAAGCAGTGTAAGTTCCGTGCTCGGGAAGGAAAAGCCCGATTTTGTCCTTGTACAGGGAGATACGACAACCACATTCGCTTCGGCGCTGGCGGCGTTTTATAAAAAAATACCTGTTGCCCATGTAGAGGCGGGATTAAGGACAAATGACATTTATCAACCATTCCCCGAAGAAATAAACAGACGCCTCACATCGTCAATTGCTTCCCTGCATTTTCCGCCAACAAAGGAATCCCGCGATAACCTTATAAATGAAGGAATTTCGCCCAAAAAAATATATGTTACGGGAAATACTGTTATAGACGCGCTTTTATATACAAAGGAGATAATTAAAAAAAGGGTTAAAAAAGTTCCCGAAGAATTGAAGGGTATTGACTTCGATAAGAGAATAATACTTGTTACGGGACATCGAAGAGAAAATTTTGGTCAGGGATTCAAAAATATCTGTGCCTCTCTGAAAAAAATTTCCCGTGCCGAAAATATTGAAATCGTCTATCCCGTACATCTCAATCCCAATGTGCAAAAACCGGTAAAGTCTCTGCTTGGAAAGGTGTCCAACATAAAGCTTATTAAACCTCTCGATTATTTTCCATTTGTCTATCTGATGACAAAAAGTTATTTCATCCTTACGGATTCCGGAGGCATTCAGGAAGAAGCGCCCAGTTTGGGGAAACCGGTGCTTGTTATGAGAAATCGCACCGAAAGACCCGAAGCAGTAAAAGCGGGAACTGTGAAACTCGTCGGCACGGACAGAAGAAAAATCGAAAGCGAATCCCTTAAACTCCTTGAAAATAAAAAGTACTATCTTGGGATGTCAAAAGCGCATAATCCTTACGGTGACGGCAAGGCGTCTGCGAGAATAGTATCCCTTTTGGAAAAACTCTGAAATATCCTTCTTCTTTAATTTTGCGTAATTCCCTCTTCTGTTTTGTCCGGTGCATCTTATCAATTTACACCATCATATCTACTGATTTGCGTTTGTATTTCAAATAAAAACAATATGTTATCAAGGGTTGAAACCCTTTTTTCGCTTCTTCCGCGTTAATGATAATTATTGACAAAATGAAGTTTCTTTATTATTTAAAGGGCGGAAATAAAGTAATGGTTTGTTTTTACTACTTACCTGAAATATTTAGTTTATATAGAAGAAAATAGATTATCATCAACATTCTTCATTCGAGGAGAGAAATCCCTTGTTTACCGGAATTATAGAGACAGTATGCGGGATAAATAAACTCAATGTTTCAGGTGAAGGTGCTGAAATAACATTAGGTTACAGGCCTTCCCAAGAGGGTTTTCATATGGGAGAAAGTATTGCCGTTGACGGTGTTTGTCTTACGGTTAAATCTTTTTCCGGTGAAGGTTTTTCGGCGGATATATCGCCTGAAACTCTGAATAAAACAACACTGCGAGAAAAAAAACCGGGAGACAGAGTAAATATCGAAAGAGCGATGAATTTCGGAGGAAGAGTGGGAGGGCATTTTGTTACGGGGCACATTGACGGCACGGGATTAATAAAGTCATTCGACTCGCAGGCAAAGGGAGCGATTCTCACAATCGATGCCGGTGAATTGATAAATGAGACGGTTAAAAAAGGGTCTGTCGCTGTTGACGGAATCAGTTTGACCATTGCGGAACTTTACGAAAACGCTTTTTCCGTTGCCATTATTCCTCATTCTCTTGATAATACCGTTCTGAAATATAAAAGAAAGGGTGACAGGGTCAACATAGAAACGGATATGATAGGAAAATATGTAAGGCGCGCGCTTTCGGCGACGGGCATTAATGAAGACAAATCAAATATAACCGTGGACTTGCTGAAGACGGCAGGTTTCATGGATTAGCCATTTTTAAGGATGAGTGAATGCTATGAATGAAAAGAAGAGAGAAGATTACAAATTTGACTCAATAGAAGATGCCGTCAATGATATCAGGGAAGGCAAGATGATAATCCTTTGCGACGATGAAGACAGGGAAAATGAAGGCGACCTCACAATGGCGGCGGAAAAGGTCACTCCCGAAGCGATAAATTTTATGGCGAAATTCGGCAGGGGTTTGATATGCCTTCCTATGACCGCCGGGCATTGCGACAAACTTGAACTGCCTCCTATGGTTCCCGACAATACAAACAATTTTCAGACTGCCTTTACCGTATCCATAGAAGCGAAGAAGGGAATAACCACCGGTATTTCGGCAAAGGACAGGGCAACCACAGTGCTCACGGCAATAAAACCCGATGTGTGCTCTGATGATCTTGCCCGTCCCGGACATATTTTTCCCTTAAGAGCGGCTAAAGGCGGAGTGCTTCAGCGCACCGGGCAGACTGAAGGCGCAGTTGATCTTGCGCGCATATCGGGACTGACTCCGGCAGGCGTAATTTGTGAAATAATGAACGATGACGGCACAATGGCGAGGATGCCCGAGTTAATGAAGTTCTCGGAAAAGCACGGCCTTAAAATAGTTACAATCAAGGACCTGATCGAATATCGCTTCAGGAAAGAATCTCTCGTTGTGAGGGAAGCGGATACGACCATACCTACGCCCTACGGTACTTTCAGGGCTATTGCGTATAAGAGTCTTGTAGGCAGTGACACCCATGTCGCGTTCATCAAGGGCGATGTAAGCGACGGAAGCGATATTCTCGTACGCGTACATTCAATGTGCCTTACGGGAGATGTTTTTCATTCGCAAAGATGCGACTGCGGAGAGCAACTGCATTCGGCAATGAGAAAAGTTGATGCCGAAGGTAAAGGCGTAGTTCTCTATCTGTATCAGGAAGGAAGGGGAATAGGGTTGGTGAACAAACTCAAGGCATATGAGCTTCAGGACAAGGGATTTGACACCGTTGAAGCAAACGAAAAACTCGGATTTAAAGCAGACCTCAGAGAATACGGAATAGGGGCTCAGATTTTGGTCGACCTTGGAATAAAGAAGCTCAGACTAATGACAAACAACCCCCGTAAAATCGTGGGAATCGAAGGTTACGGACTCGATGTCGTTGAAAGAGTGCCCATAGAAATGACTCCTCAGGAAAACAACCTGAAATATCTCAAGACGAAGCAGGAAAAGCTCGGACATATATTGAATAAAATAAAATAAGAACGGAGAAATTGTTATGACTGCAACTTATTATGAAGGTAATTTCAACGCGACAGGATTGAAATTCGGAATTGTCGTAAGCCGATTCAACGACTTCATTACCGAAAAACTTCTTCAGGGCGCGATGGACGCGCTTATGAGAAACGGCGCGGCATCACAAAATATTTTTGTGGCAAGAGTTCCCGGCTCTTTTGAAATACCATTGCTTGCAAAGAAAATGGCGGCAAGCGGAAAATATGATGCAGTGATATGCCTCGGCGCTCTTATAAGGGGGCAGACACCCCATTTTGACTATATTGCCGCGGAAGTTACAAAAGGACTCGCGCAGGCACAGCTTGAATACGGATTGCCTGTTGCTTTCGGTGTACTTACGGCGGATTCCCTTGAGCAATCAATCGAGCGCGCGGGGACAAAGCTTGGAAACAAAGGACGTGATGCGGCGCTTTCAGCTATAGAGATGGCTAACCTCCTGAAGCAGTTATAAAGGGGAAAGATAAATTCCATGGGATTGAGACGGGAAGCAAGGGAGCACGCTCTGCAGTTTCTCTATAAATATGAGTCTCTTACCGCTATTTCCAATGAACGGGAAAAAATCGCCGAAGACCTCAGAAACTTTTGGGACAGTTTTACTCCGGGATTTTCAAACAAAGGAAAGGAATTTACCTCGAAACTCGTTTTCACTGTTTTTGAAAATTGCGAAAGAATAGATTCACTCATCGGAGAATTTCTTAAAAACTGGACAATCGAAAGACTTTCCGCCATAGACAAAAATATCATAAGAATTGCAATAGCGGAGTTTCTTTATTTTGATGATATAGACTTTAGCGTGACGATTAATGAAGCCATCGAGGTTGCGAAAAAATTCGGTTCGCAGAAGTCTTCGAAATTTGTCAACGGAGTTCTTGATAAAATTAAAATTAAAATTGAAAATGAGAGAGGGAGAAAAAAAGAATGCCTGATATAGTCATTTATACTCTTGATGACTGCCCATACTGCAAAAAAGCCAAGGAATTGATTAAGGCAAAGGGGGTTTCCTTTAAAGAGCTTAATATAACCAACGATGATGCTCTTGAAGAAGAGATGAAAAAAAGGAGCGGAAGAACCACTCTTCCCCAGATTTTCATCGATGGCAGGCATATAGGCGGATTTGATGACTTAAGCGCTCTCGACTCGAAAGGCGAACTGGATAAGCTTCTCGGGATAAAGAGTAAAAAAGGCGCGCAGAAGTCTACCCGTCTTCTCATTATCGGTTCGGGTCCGGCAGGGCTTACAGCAGCGATTTATGCCGCGCGAGGCAATCTCAACCCCCTTGTGCTTTCGGGAAGAGAGCCCGGAGGACAGCTTACGACCACTACCGAGGTTGAAAATTATCCAGGATTTGTCGATGGAGTGATGGGCCCTGACCTTGTGGAGACGATGAGGAAGCAGGCGGAACGGTTTGGTGCCGAATTTCTTTCAAAGGAGATGACGGACATCGACATAAACTCCGGTCCTTTTGTGGTAACGGCGGAGGATACGACGGTCAAAGCGGATGCGGTTATAATAGCGTCAGGGGCATCGGCGCGTCTTCTCGGGCTTGAGTCTGAAAAAGAGCTCATGGGACACGGCGTTTCAACCTGCGCCACCTGCGATGCGTTTTTCTACCGCGAAAAGGAAGTTGCGGTAGTTGGCGGAGGAGATTCCGCTTTGGAAGAAGCACTCGTGCTTACTAAGTTTGCAAAGAAAGTTCATCTTATTCACCGCAGGGATAAATTAAGGGCAAGCAAGATTATGCAGGATAAAGCTCAAAGCAATGATAAAATAAGCTTTGTCTGGGATTGCGTAGTTGATGATATTACGGGAGACAAACAGAGCGGAGTTACTTCGGTTAAAGTCAAAAATGTAAAAGATGATTCCATCTCCGGGCTTAAATGTGACGGTATTTTTATCGCAATCGGACATATTCCCAATACCTCCGTGTGGAAGGGGAAAATCGAACTTGACAAGGCGGGGTATGTAATTACTGAGAACGGCACACACACTTCGGTGAAAGGGATATTTGCCGCGGGAGACGTACAGGACCATACATACAGGCAGGCGGTTACTGCCGCGGGAAGCGGATGTATGGCAGCGCTCGACGCGGAAAGATTCCTCGAGATGTCCGAAGGTTAAAACTCAGGAAAACTTTTCCCTGTTCACATAAAGAACCACACAGATTAATCCTGCCGCAATTATACCGAAGATGTCATAGCCCAGTTTCGCGCGTTTTGAAACGGCATCTCCTGCCATAAGCGCCCATGAGTGGGTGCTTACCACCGCGTAAACCATATAGGCGAAAGAGATGAAAAAGCCGAATATTTTTTTCATCTTGAAAAGGCCGAAAATCATCAGGGCAATGAGTATAAGCTGTATGGCATCCATTATCTTGGCGTTAGTGCCGAAGATTCTGAAACCAAGTATGACATTTACTGCTTTCCCGTCCATCTTTGGCGTCATAATACCTGTAAAGTCGGTAAGCACCATAATTCCCCAAAGGCAGAAAAGTATGGCTATTACGGTGATGGCAATTGGACGGGAAGAAGACTTTATACCGTTTTCCGGCATCTTAATACCCTCCTTGTTTAAGATGACTTATTTTTAAATTTTAAAATGTATTGTTTCCTCATTGCAAGGAATAAAAAGAATTATTGAGTTTTTTTGTTGTATTATAGTTTTTCCGGCAAAATGCCCCATGACGGCGTTAAGAGACATCTAAAAGATATTATTTTGTTACCGTATCACCGCTTTTTCACATTTTCGTGTTACAAATTCTTTTTCACTCCCTTTCAGGCAGGTCTCTTTCATCCATGAGCATTGTGAAAAACGCGCGCTGTCCTGAAAGAGGAACGTCGAAACCGTCATTCTTGAAAAGATAGTATTCGTTTATTGCCTGTTTGCCTATGATTCGTTCCCTCCATTCATTTACGGGACATTCGCAGGGGTCGGACTTTAAAACCTCTTCGTATGCTTTGCAGACAATATCGAGAATTTGCGGAGCGAATGTTTCGTCAAGAACATCTTTTTTAAAATGTACGAATCCTGTCATTTTAAGATTCTGCGCGAGAGTCCTCTCTTTCAACTCCTTTGAACTTTGTTCATAATCTATTCCGAATTGCGACAGTCTTTCCTTAAGGTAATTGTCGAATATTCTTACGTGCTCTGAGCTTTGAACAGTCGGGAGTCCGGCAAAGAAGAGAGTCTGTTTTTTTCCGGGAACGTTCTGAAGCGCCGAGTCCGTTGAAAGGGGAGGATAACCGGGGCAGGTAACCCAAATGCTCGATGGGAGTTTAACGAAATATTCTCCCTTGCTTGTTTCCTTCTTGAGAAGCACTAATCTTATATTTTTTTCTTCATCTAAAAACTCCTCTATTCTGTGAGTAATATTGGTTTCCCTGTATCTGTAGTTGTAGTCATATTCTGCTATTTTGTTTCCCATAAGATTTTTCATTTCTACCTCCTTATTATGAAGCTGAAAAAAAATTATACTGAAGTTCCGATGGATATTTTTCCGTAAACGCCGTCATAACCGGGTGTGATATCAAGATTTCCCTGACGCGCATTTATTATTGCATCTGCGATTTCCTCTCCTGCCGGATATTCTATTTCATCCTTTTGCGCTTCAGTCAAAATATAAAATTCACTGCCTGTTTCGGCAATGAGTTTATTGTAGACATTTTGAACGGTTTTGGTTTTATTACCTCTTCCGGTGACAAATGAAAGGATATTTTCCAGCGGAATAAGGTGTTTTGCTTTATTGACATCATCGAATCCAATTCCCTTTTTCCTGTCTGAAAGCGCCTTTACCCTGTTGAGCACTCCTTTGGTTATTTTTCCTCCGCACCGTGGACACAGATCTTTATATTTTCTTGTTTCCTCAGGCGTAAGGATAAGAGAGCACTTTCTGTGCCCGTCCGCAAAATATTTCCCCTCCTGAGGGTGAAATTCAACAGTGTAAAGGAGTTTATCGGTACGCGATTTTTTCATAAGCATCTTTTTGAGCGCGTCGAAGTTTTTAATTGAAGTGAATGCCGTTGCTTCCCTTCCTATTACCGAAGGGGAGTGCGCGTCGGAGTTTGAAACGAGCGTGAATTTGTCGAGAATGGAAACACGCCTGTTCATTTCGGGGTCAGATGAAAGTCCCGTTTCAAGTGAAAATATATGCTCTGTCATTTCTCCGAAGCACTCATCAGGTGAATCAAATCCGGAAAATGCACCCAAAAGGGAAAACCAGGGAGTCCATATATGCGCGGGGATGAAGAAAGAATCTTCACAAACATCGAGGACTCTTTTCATTAATTCCCTGATATGGATGCAGAATACGGGTCTTCCGTTGGAACTGATTTTTCCCAGGTCTTCCAGTGATTTTGAAATCTTCCCGCATTCTTCGAGTGAAGGAGAGAAGATGAGCGTGTGAATTTTTTTTGTCCTGCCTGCGTGTTTGAATATGTTGCATACCTCCACGGTTGGTATAAAGAGCGTTTTTCTTTTGCTGTCCTTAAGGCAATACAACCCTTTGGCTTTCTCTTTAAGAGTTTTTCGCAGGATGGACAAATATTCGGGATGGATGAAATCTCCCGTACCGACTACGTGAACTCCCTTTATTGCGGCATATTCGGCGATGAATTCGGGCACCATAAGCGGACTTGTGGCAAGACTGAATCTGGAGTGGATATGAAAGTCCGCAATAGTTGTCATAAATGATTCCCGCAGAGTTTTCCTTAACACAAAAAGCTTTTTGAATTCGTACTTTTGGTTAAGGTATAATAAATATTCTTTAACACAGGTAATATTAAAAAAAAATTAAATGAACCCGGAAAAAAATTTCTACATAAAAATAACTCTCTTTGTCCTCCTCATAATTTTCTATGTTTTTCTTTGCCAAAGCACGCAGTATCAGGTGTTTATGGACGAATTCTACGAATATGGAAGCGGAATGAAGCTTTATTCTACGGGACATATCTCCGGGAGTTTTTTCAATCACGGAATCACCAATCCCGTTATTGTGGAAATCTCGGCTTATATGGCGGGAAAAGAGGGAAGTTTCGCTTTTGCGCGGTTGATTCAGTTGATTATGGGAGGGGTGTCTGTAAGTTTGATTTTTTATTTTTTCCTCAGGTTATTTTCTCTGCCTGTGGCTTTTGTTTCGTCAGTTTTTTTCATTATATCGCCTTACTTCAATATGAGCGCTCACAGGTTGCTCGCGGAAAATCCGTCTCTTCTCACATTCATACTTGTTCTGATTTTTTTCGAAAAATTCTTTTCTTCGGAGAAAAACGTCTATCTTGCGGCAACAGGGATATTTTTTGCGCTTTCTGTAGTGTCGAAATTTTATATTGCGGCGTATTTTCCTTTCTTCCTTATTCTTTGTTTTATACCTGTAAGCAATATTAAGCAGTTTAAAAAAGTTTTTCCCTTAATCCTTCTCATAATATATTTATTCTTTGTTGCCCTTCGCGCATCGTCAACCCCTCTTTATTCCTTTTTCTTCGCGCTCCTTGCCATTGCGGTTGTAATATTCCTTTTGGCTGACAAGAAGATATTTGCCTCTTTCAGAGGATTATTTTTAAATAAAGATGTATGGATAAAGCCAGCCATTTTTGTTGTTTCTTTTTTGATTTGTGTTTTTATTGTCTTTCCCCATCCCGTAATATTCTTTAAAGATTTTTCTTCGCAGTTTCTTTCTATGGAAGTTTTCAAGAATGAAATACTTTCCGGAGAAAGGGAATTTTCTCCCGGGTTAGGAAGTCTTCCCTTGTGGGGTTATAAATATTATTTGTCGGAACTTCTCAAACTGGGACTTTCACCGCTTATTGCCCTTTTGCTTTTGCCCGCCTTTTTGGTCAATCTTTTTGTATTCGGCAGGCAGTCATCAGAGGAAGGTGACGATAAAAAGTATCTTCTTGTCCTAATGCCCGCGTTATACGGATTCCTGATTATAGGGTGCTGGAAGGTGTGGTTTCTTCGCTATATGCTTCATCTTTTTCCGCTCTATTGCGTGCTGAGTGTTTCACTTCTCTTCGCAATGGCGCGGATTTGTTCGAATTTTTTAGAAAGGAATCTCAAAACAGCTAAATTATTTTCGTATATTCCCCATATAACTCTTGCCGCGGTATTTGTTTTCTTCCTTTTTACCGGTTTCACACTTACATACAAAATAAACGGAATAAGAAGTGTGGATAACGGTTTTTTGAAAATGGCAAAAACACTTTCGGAAAATTCACTTAAAGGCGATAAAATCGGATTTACCTATTGGCAGGCATATTCCCTCGAGTCGAATCTCTACCACAAACCTTACGGCACTTATCCAATAATGATGTTTCCCTTCAAAGAAAAAGTGACTTTTAAAAAAATCGGAGAAAGCGAATCTGAATATGCCAAAGTTGACATTATTGTTTCCACATCTCCTTTAGAAGGGAATTACACTCTCATTTCAAAGACAAGCAGTTTGGACCGGGTTTTACGGGAAGTTGAAAGGGTTATTCCCGAATCTATGAGCGGGGAAGAAAGGGCAAGGGCAATGCATTTCTACCTCAGGGAAGGAGGAGGATATCCGCAGACATTTTGGATTTACAGACACAGATAGGTAAGACATTTTAGAAAAAGGTTATATTCACACATAAACGCCTTTTTGAAATCCGTCCTTTTCATCTTCCCTGAAAACCTTTTCAACGGCTTCGTCAATTGACTGGATATAGAAGAATTCCATTCCCTGAAGATTTTTTTCAGAAAGCTCTTCCACGTCTTTTCTGTTCAATGCCGGAAGAATTACTGTTTTAATGCCTGCCCTTTTCGCGGCAAGAATTTTTTCCTTTATTCCGCCTACGGGAAGCACTGTGCCGCGAAGAGTTATTTCGCCTGTCATCGCTATATCTTTTCTCACTTTTTTGTCAGTGAGAAGGGAGAGAAGCGCGGTGAATATGGTTATTCCTGCGGAAGGCCCGTCTTTTGGTATTGCCCCCGCGGGTACGTGAATGTGTATTTCGTCCGATTCATAGAAATTTTCGTCTATACCGAAAATCTGCGCCTGTGAGCGGATAAAAGTAAGAGCCGCGCGCGCCGATTCTTTCATTACGTCTCCCAGTTGTCCCGTCAGAATTAGGTTGCCTTTGCCCTTCATCCGGGATGCTTCGATGAATATTATTTCGCCTCCCGCGGATGTCCAGGAGAGTCCCGTTGCTATTCCGGGTCTCGTTATCCGCAAAACCGTTTCGGAAAAGAATTTTTTTGCGCCCAAATACTTGTTGATGTCCTCTGCCGAAATGCTCGTTTTCATTTCCTTCCCTTTGGCTTTTTCCACTGCAACGGCTCTGCAAACAGTGGCGATTTCCCTTTCGAGATTTCTCAAACCAGATTCACGCGTGTAGTTTCTTATTATTTCCACGAGAGATTCGGCATCGAATTCTATATCGTCGCCGGAAAGTCCGTGCTCATCTCTCTGCTTGGGTATGATATGCTTTTCGGCAATCATAGTTTTTTCCTCTTCCGAGTAACCGGGGATGCTGAGCACTTCCATTCTGTCAAGCAATACGGGAGGAATAGATTCGAGGACGTTTGCGGTTGCTATAAACATTACTTTAGAAAGGTCAAAAGGGACATTCAGGTAGTGGTCAGAGAAGGCAAAATTCTGTTCGGGGTCAAGCACCTCGAGAAGGGCGCTTGAAGGGTCGCCTCTGAAATCCGTGCCCAGTTTGTCTATCTCATCGAGCATAAAGAGGGGATTCTTCGCTCCCGCCCGTTTAATTCCCTGTATTATTCTTCCGGGCATCGCCCCCACATATGTTTTCCTGTGCCCTCTGATTTCCGCTTCGTCCCTTATGCCGCCCAATGATACGCGGATGAATTTTTTCCCCAATGCCCTTGCGATAGAGCGTCCCAGGCTCGTTTTCCCCACTCCGGGTGGTCCCGAAAAGCAGAGGATAGGCCCCTTTTTGTCCGGTTTGAGCTTTCTTACCGCAAGATATTCGATAATTCTCTTTTTAGGTTTTTCGAGGTTGTAATGGTCATCGTCGAGGATTTTCCTGACGTTGTCCAGTTTGAGATTGTCTTCTGTATATTTATTCCATGGTATGTCGGCAAGCCATTCGATGTAAGTCCTTGAAACGGTATATTCGGCGGCAGAGGAATGCATTTTTGATAACCTGCCAAGTTCCTTCTTCGCTTCCTCTTCGGCTTCTTCGGGAAGTTCCGCTTCTTTGATTTTTTCCTTGAGTTCAGATATCTCATTTTCCTCGTCAGATTCGCCAAGCTCTTTTTTGATGGCTTTGAGCTGTTCCTTCAGGTAAAACTCCTTTTGTGCCTTTGTTACATTTCCTACCACATCGGAACGTATTTTGTCCGCAATCTGAAGCGCCTGCAATTCCCTGTTAATGTGAAGAGATGCAAGGCGAAGTCTCGACTTTATATCGAATGTTTCAAGAATCTTCTGCTTGTCCTTTATGTTTATGCTGAGATTTGAAGAAACAAGGTCCGCGAGTATTCCGGGGTTGCTTATGCTGTTAATCATCTGTCCGAGTTCGCCGGGAATGTTTTTTGACAATGAGACTGTTTTGCCGGCAAGCTCTTTCAGGCTTATAAAAAGGGCGTCTGTTTCCACATCATTTTCCGGCATATCATCGACATATTCCACGCTTGCCCTCATAAAGGGGGTTTCCCGCTGAATCTTTCTTACTTTAAACCTCTTCAGCCCCTGTATTGCCACGGTAAGATTATTTTCCCCTATACTCGATACACGAAGAATTGATATTGCCGTGCCCACGGAATATATATCATCTGCAAAAGGAGGTTCTGCGGATTCATTCTTTTGCGCGATAACGCCTATGATATCTTTATTGATTTGGGCTTCCGTAATCAGTTTGATGGAATTTTCCCTGCCCACAGCTATTGTAGTCGATGTATTCGGGAAAATGACGCTGTTTCTCAAAGGAAGCAGGGAAATTTCATTGGGGAATGAAGCCTTTTTCTTCTCGCTTATTGTGTAAGGTTTCTTCTTTTTTGGAAAAAACTTCGAAAATGTCATATTCTCATCTGCAAAAGTCTTTTAATTCTTTCTTCCGTTGGGGGGTGGGTGGAAAAGAGGCTTGCCATTCCGCCGCCTGCGAGAGGATTCACGATAAACATATGCGCCGTAGACGGGTTTGTATTCATAGGAATTTTTTTTCTGCCTTCCTCGAGACGTTGCAGGGCGTGCGCGAGAAATTCCGGATTTCCCGATATTTTGGCACCACCCTCGTCCGCGAGATATTCTCTGGAGCGAGATATTGCCATCTGAATTATTATCGCCGCAACAGGAGCAAGGAAAATTAAAAGCAGGGAAACAATGGGATTTCCGCCGCCTTCCTCATCGTCATTCATTCCGCCGAATAGAAATGCCCACTGTGCCATTTGCGCAATCATACTTATAGCGCCGCCGATAGTCGCCGCTATAGTTGAAATCAGAATGTCTCTGTTTCTTATGTGCGTCAATTCGTGTCCAAGCACCCCCTTTAATTCTTCGCGGGAAAGTATCTGAAGAATGCCTTCAGTGACGGCAACTGCCGCATGCTCGGGATTTCTTCCCGTGGCGAAGGCATTGGGTTGGGGCGAAGGGATTACATAGACTCTTGGCATGGGGAGTCCGCCTGCAACGGAAAGCTCTTTTACGGTGTGAAACAATTCAGGCGCCGATGATTCATCGACTTCTTTAGCTTTGTAAATTCTAAGCACTATCTTGTCGCTGAACCAGTAGCTTCCCACATTCATAAAACAGGCGAAGATAAAGGCAAAAAACATTCCGGTCTCTCCCCCGAGAAGTCCTCCAACATAGACAAAGAGTGCCATCATCGCGGAGAGTAAAATTACCGTCTTCATTCCGTTCATTTACTTCTCCTTCAATAGAGAAGAATGATTGTTCTACTCTTCTTCCTCAGGGGCAATCCTGACTTTCCCTTCGGCAATTTCAAGAAGTGTTATACTGGCGGGTTTAACGAACTTTGATTTAACAAGAGGCGCATATCCGCTTGTAAGCTGATTGGCCCTCTTTGACGCGACACATACGAGATCGTAAGGATTCGGTATTTTGCTCAATGCGTCCTGAATTACATCTTCAAGTGATCTTTTCATTAGTGCTTAAACCTCCTTTTATTCGATAGGAAGCTAATATATAAAGAAAAATTGAAAAAAACTCAAGATGTATTTGCAGTGTGTCACTATAAAAATTATTGTTTTGTTTTTTGAAAATTTGTTACAAAATTTACAAAAAAATGAAATTACTTAAACAAAGACCAATTTAAATGCTTTTTAAAAAAATACGCAAAAAGAATCTGAGGAAGGTGTTTTTATACGGGAAAGGAATATTTATTTGAATATCAGGAGGATAATTGATGGGAATTCTCGATAAGATAGGAAACACTCCCCTTGTGGAATTGAAGGGGCTTTCGCGGTGCGGAGGGAAGATTTACGCAAAGGACGAATCTAAAAATCCGTCAGGAAGCGTTAAGGACAGAATAGCGAAATTTATGGTGGAAATGGCTGAAATCACTGGGGAACTGAATCCCGGTGACAGGATAGTGGAGGCGACAAGCGGAAATACGGGAATAGCTTTTGCGATGGTTGCAAAGGAAAAGGGATATAAAATGATTGTTGTGATGCCAAAGAATATGAGTGAAGAAAGAATAGAAAGAATCCGCGGACTTGGCGCGAAACTTGTTCTCGTAGGGGAAAGTGACTTTGACGGAGCTATAAAAAAGGCCTTTGAAATAGCCGCCGAACCAAACACATTCATTCCGCGCCAATTCAGCAATTATACAAACACCCTGACACATATCACCACAACGGGCAGGGAAATTATGAAGCAGTTCCGCCATGTGGAGAGCGACGGCAAAATAGACGCTTTTGTGGCGGGTACAGGCACGGGAGGAACATTGATGGGAGTGAGGATGCGGCTCATAAAAGAATTTCCCGATTTAAAAACCGTTGCCGTTGAACCGGCTGAATCTGCCGTAATGAGCGGAGGGTGTCCGGGTCTTCACAAGATTCAGGGCATAGGAGACGGATTTATTCCCGACCTTGTGGATATGCAGTATGTTGACGAGGTTGAGGCGATACATTCGGATGAGTCAATAAAAACATCAAAAATGCTTTATGAAAAATTCGGATATGAAGTGGGGATATCAAGCGGGGCTAATGTAAGCGCCGCAATAAGGGTATCTGAAAAATATAAAACGGTCGTAACGATTATGCCAGATTCGCGCGACAGATACGTTTCAATGGGGCTATAATTTGAGAGGTGAAAAGATGAAAAGAGAATACAGAGAAAAAAGAATAATTACAGGCAAACTTTCTCACGGCAAAGACCTTCTTAAAAGCGTTACGGAGGTTTGTGAGGAAAAAAAGATCAGGACCGGCTCTGTTCAGCTAATAGGTGCCGTGAAGGACGCAACTGTGGGGTTTTATAATCAGGAGAACAAACAATACGAATCTCTGCACTTTGACCAACCTCTCGAGATAATTTCTTCTTTCGGGAATGTTTCGATCAAGGATGGAAATATTTTTGTTCATCTTCACGTCACGCTTTCAGGCAAATCAGGTACGGCATATGGAGGGCATCTGATGTCGCCTACAGAGGTTTTTGCCTGCGAATATTCAATAACCGAGCTTGAGGGAGAAGAGTTAGTCAGAAAATATGACGAAGTTACGGGATTATACCTCTGGAATATTTAGGTCCGGGTCGGATTTATGTCCGTTGAATCCTTTTAGCGGACAGGAAGCGCACTTAGGTTTTCTTCTGCAGTAATTGTTTCCGCAGTAAACAAGAAGGGCGTGATATTCATTGAAAAGCTCTATGTTCTCAGGCAGGTTGTCGGTAAAATATTTCTGATATTCATCATAAGTCCCGCTGAATGGTAAAAGATTATGCCTTGAGAGAATTCTTTTCGTATAAAGGTCGATTACGAAAACCGGTTTATCAAGCGCATAAAGAAGTATGCTGTCAGCAGTTTCGGGACCTATTCCGTTTAGCGCTAAGAGCTGATTTCTCAGAAGGGCAGTTTTCTGCCTTTTCATTTTTTGAATTATGCCGCCATATTCCTTCTTTATAAAGTCGCAGAAGATAACAAGACGTTTTGCCTTCTGATTGAAATATCCTGAAGGTCTGATGAGTTTCGCGATTTCTTTTTCTTTTGTTGCCGAAAATTTATTAAAGGAAAGAATGCGCGCTTCTTTAAGATTACCTATTGCTTTCTCTACATTCTTCCACGCGGTATTCTGCGTGAGGATAGCGCCAATCATCACTTCGAAACTTGTTCTTGCGGGCCACCAGTGCCTTGGTCCTGCTTCTGTCGATAAAATTTCGAAGATTTTAAGAAGCTTTTTTCCGTCAGATGAAATGGAAGGCATTATGATTTGCAGGAGTTAAAGATATTTTCCCCAGCTTTCGGGGATATGTTCCCATCCGGTCAGTTTTTTAAAAAGTCCTCTGTTTACCGCGATTACATCAGAAACCACTTTCGTGCAGATTTTCCCTTTTTCGTTTTTGAGTACGGCGGAAACTGTATAAACATTCCCTTTTTCCTCTATGATTTTCCCCTCTATGCGCAGCTTTTCGTCAATGTAGACGGGCTTCAGAAACTCTGCCTTTAATTCCTTAGTTGCGCCCATCTTCCCTTTTTTATCCATTACAGTCCATATCGTGAGGTCGTCAAGGACAGTGCACTGAAGTCCTCCGTGGAATATCTTTTCAAAACCGCAGTAGTGTTCTGAAGGAGTGAATTCGGATATTACATATTCACCGTCACTGAAATAGTGAAGATGGAAGCCGACCGGGTTTTTTGGCCCGCAGACAAAACATCCGTTGCTCTCAAGGTCGTTTGGAATCTCGTTTTTCTTTGTCATAGACTGTTTCATTTATAGTTTTCAATAAGATACGTGAAATAGCATATAGAAAGCCTTCAGTCCATAAAAAACAG
>CAZJVM010000046.1:0-20800 GCA_964549305.1 uncultured bacterium | reverse complement strand
CCCGGTGGCAGTGGAACCGCGTCGGTATTCGCCACATTGAATCATTGGGGAAGCACGGGAGTAGCTGTTGATTACAGGGGCAATGTCTTTATAGGCGAACGTTCAGACTACATTGAAATATTCGATCCTGCGGGAAGCAGTTATGGCGAGCTTTCCGATCCGAAACTTGACAAACTCGAAGGCTTCGAGCTTGACCTTTGCAACAACATCTATGCCCTTAGCAGATACAGCGAAGTTATACGGTTTACGGCTCCTGCTCTTCCCACCGATGCACCTACTTTGGGCGGTATAAAATTTGTTTCCTTTAAAAGCATATCAGGAAGTGATTTTATTGTAATGGAGATTTCGGGAACTAATTTTACTTCCGAAACAACTGCATCCGTTGATGGACAGGAAGTGTCCACCGAGTATGTGGATGAAAAAACCCTAAAGGTATTGGTGCCCGTCAATACGCTTACAAAGGAAGGGAATGTCTCCGTGTTTCTAAGTCAGTTTATGTTATCTTTTACCGCTCCCTCATATAAGTCGAACACAATAAACTTTCCAGTACCCACAGCGGTGTTTATAAGCCCCGATGACGCTTTTGTTCCTCAGTCGCAGACTCAGCAATTTACCGCCTATGTTACAGGCACTGATAATCAGGATGTGACCTGGTCGGTAAGCGGCGGAAATTTAAACGGGACGATTACATCTGGAGGATTATATACCGCACCGTCGCAAATTCCATCTTCGGGAAAAGCGGAAGTGGGCGCCGTATGGACAGGCAACAGCAACAAGAAGAATTCCGTAGAGGTGAATCTTGCAAACCTTTTTGGGACGGTTACAGATGTGCAGACTCAGAGTCCATTAGGCGGAGCGACACTCTCTGTTTTGGAGTTGACAGAGTTGTCTCCTCCTTTCAGTGCAACGGTTACCTCAGATTCAAAGGGCAGTTATGCTTTCGGACTGCCTGAGGGATATTACAGTTTTGCTGTTTCAAAATCGGGATATCAGGACTATTCTTCTTCATTCTCTGTTGATTACATTACATCGACACTTAATATTGACCCTTCGCTCGCGCCTTCGGGACAAAGTGTTGCCGTGGGAAGCATTTCAGGAAAGCTGAATGATAACAACGGCGACCCGATTAAGAGCGCGGTGGTAACAATCAGCGGAGGTAATCAGACAAACGGAGTTTTCGCCACAGCGGAAACCGATACCGACGGTTTTTATTCGATTGGAGCTATTCCCGTATTCGATACATTGGGCAATCCGATTCCGGTATTTACGGCGACCGCTTTTGCCGATTTTTTCACACCTGCAACGCAAACGGGAGTATCTGTAATAACAAATACGAACACCTCCAACATCGATTTCTCGCTTACTCCGGAAACATCGGCTTCACTGATTTTTGCAGACAGCTTTGAATCGACTTTGCCGGCTTTCCCGACTTCTTCAAGTCAGCCGTGGTCAATCGTCATAAGCGATACGGTAACCACTGATACTGTATCGTGGAGCAGGACGCAAAATCCTTCCTCGATAGTCAATTCCGCGGTACCGGACTATGTAAGCCTTCCTCCGGGAGATACTTCGGGAGGCGCTTTGCCTTCTCCTCCTACGGGAAGTTGGGTGATGTGGTTCGGTGATTCTACCGCAGGAAATTTTATGGGAAAACAGGAAGCGGATGATGTCCCGAATGGAGGTGGCACTTCGGAATTGCTCGAAGGACATTCCGGTGCCGTTGTTTCGCCATATATTTTCATTCAGTCGGGAACGAGCCCCGAGTTGAGATTCAAATCATGGTTTGAAATAGAAGGTGTCGAACCTAATCAGACGGGTTATGACAGAATGCGTGTCCTTATTGCACACGGTACGAGTCTCGGCAATCCTGTGGAAGGGGATAATGTGCTTCTGCTCAACCCCTACGCGGACCCTGTCGTAGAGGACCGGGATGACAAACCCTATACTTCCGCGGGATTTAACAAAATACCTATTTGGGTTCCCTACAAGATTGATCTTGCTCCCTATGTAGGCAGCTGGATAAAAATTGTCTTTGTTTTTGATTCGATTGATGACCAGTTCAACGGTTTCAGGGGATGGATGCTCGATGATGTCGCCATTGTTGATAAACCCTAAATTCGTAAAATGACTTTTGAAAATAAGGCGGGCATTTTAAAAATGTCCGCCTTATTTATTTTTTCCGGACAGCGAGGAGAAACCTTTGAAAGGGGTAAAAATAGGACATTACAGTGATTTTTCGGCAATTACGGGATGCACTGTCTTTCTTTTCGAAAACAAAGCCGTCTGCTCGTATTTCATTGCGGGGCGTGCCGCAGGGACAAAGGAGCTTGCCCCCCTTTCCGAAGACCACATAGTAGAGAAAATTGACGCGCTTTGCATATCGGGGGGAAGCGCATTTGGCCTCGATTCCTCATCGGGAGTAATGAAATACCTCGAAGAAAGAGGACAGGGATTTGATGCGGGAGTTGCCGTTGTACCAATAGTGCCTTCAGCGATAATATTTGATCTTGCAATCGGAGATTCAAAGGTGAGACCTTCCGCGCGGGAGGGGTATAAGGCCTGCGAAAATGCCGCGGCAGAGATTCCCGAAAGGGGAAGCATAGGTGCGGGCACGGGTGCTACTGTGGGCAAGATATTCGGTATTTCAAGGGCTATGAAGGGGGGATTCGGTTTTTGTGCCGTGAAGACTGATGATGGCGCCAAAGTCGAAGCATATGCAGTCGTAAATTCATTCGGAGATGTAATCGGCGATGACGGCAAGACAATCATTGCAGGCGCGCGCTGTGAAGACGGAAAAGGATTTGCAGGCACATCGAAAATATTTTCAAAAGGAAATATCGTTACGGGCTTTTTGAAAAATACCGTCATTTCAGTTATCATTACCGATGCCCTGTTTTCAAAGGCTCAATGCGGGAATATATCCAAAAGAGCATTTGAAGGGATTCGAAGGGCGGTTAACCCCGCGGCAACTCTTTATGACGGCGATATAATATTTACTGCTTCCGCGGGAGATAGAAAAGCGGATTTGGATTCTCTTTCCTCTACCGCTTCAAATGCCGTGGAAACCGCCATAAGAGATGCCGTTTTGAGCGCGAAAGGTTTGGGAGGAGTTCCTTCAGTTAAAGACTTGGATATAAAGACCTAATTATCATTGTTAATGAAAAGTTCTTCAATAAGTTTTCGCGCTTTTCTGAGAGCTTTTCCTCTGTGACTCAATTCGTTTTTTTCATCTTCAGCTATCTCCGCGAATGTTTTACACAGAGAAGGAATGTAAAAAATAGGGTCATATCCGAATCCGTTTTCACCAGAAGGTTTTTCCGCTATGATTCCCTCGCATGTTGCCTGAGTGGTGACGCATTTTTGTCCCGGAAAAGATAACGCGATAAAACATCTGAAGCGCGCTCCTCTTTTATCTTCGGGAACACCTTTCAGTTTTTCGAGAATAAGGCGATTGCGCTCTTTGTCAGAAATGCCTTCTCCGCCGAAACGCGCCGAAAGGGGTCCGGGCGCGCTGTCAAGAAAATCGATTTCTATTCCTGAGTCGTCTGCAATAGAGGGAATATGGAAAAAATCAGATGCGGTTTTTGCTTTGACACAGGCATTTGTTTCATAATCTGTGCCTTCATCGGGCAGAACGAGTCTTTTCCCCATATCGCCAAGGAGGCATACCTCTATTGGAAGGCCTTCGAGAATTTTTTTGATTTCTTTTAACTTTCCCCTGTTTTTTGATACTACTAATAGTTTGAGAGTTTTCATAGTTTGGGGTAATATTTTAAAAAAGTTGTCGAGTCAATTTAAAAAATGGGAAAGCAGTTTATTTTTGCGGAATAATCAAAAACTTTGGAGGTTTTCGTTATGAACGATGAAAAGAAAGGGAATGACAGGGAGATTCAGGTCAACATAAAAGTTGAGGACGAAGTGGCTCAGGGCATTTACTCCAATCTTGCCAAAATCTCACACAGCAGTGATGAATTTACCGTTGATTTCATATATATCAATATCGATCCGCCCTTCGGTAAACTTCAGTCAAGGGTCATTCTTACTCCCCAGCACGCAAAAAGACTTTCTATCGCTCTCAGCCAGCATATCGAAAAATACGAGATGAACTTCGGGGAAATAAAAATATCACAGAACGGTCCCGACGGATTTAATTACATTCAGTAAAAAGGAAACTTAAAATTAAGAAAATCTATGTTCAAGTTTAGCGAGGAACAGATAGAAAGGTACAGCAGGCAGATTATCCTTCCTGAAATGTCAGGCAGTGGGCAGGAAAAACTTCTTGAATCCAGGGTGTTGATTGTGGGTGCCGGAGGACTTGGTTCGCCATGCGCTATGTATCTCGGGGCGTCGGGAGTGGGTACCATAGGGATTGTTGACTATGATAAAGTGGATCTGAGTAATCTCCAAAGACAGATTATTCACAATATGAAGACCCTGAATATGAAAAAAGTCGAATCAGCGGCATCAAAACTTAAAGCGATGACGCCCGATATCAATGTAAACACATATGATTTCAGGTTAACTTCGGAAAACATTTTAGATGTTATAAAAGAGTATGACGTAGTAGTTGACGGAAGCGATAACTTTCCCGCCAAATTTCTTGTAAACGATGCCTGTGTCATGACGGGGAAACCGTTAAGCATCGCGGGTATATTGAGATTTATGGGACAGGTATTTACCGTTATTCCCGGGAAAACGCCCTGTTACCGCTGCATCTTTGAATCTCCTCCCGAACCGGGCACTATACCTTCCTGTCAGGAGGCAGGAGTTATAGGCGCTATAGGAGGACTCGTGGGAGTGATTCAGGCAACGGAAGTGATAAAAGTGCTTCTCGGAATAGGCGACACGATTAACGGCATTCTCGTAGTTGATGCCCTTGCTATGATGTTGAGAAGGATTGACATTGGGAGGAAAAAGGCGTGCCGGGTCTGCGGAGATTCCCCCACTATAAAAGAACTCATTGACTATCCGCTTTTTTGCGAAAATGATTGATATAATATTCAAAAGTTTTCTAAAACCCGATAACCTCGAAAACATTTCATTTGCTTCTTTATGAAAAGAAGATTGTTCTTGCCGCTCTGACAAAAAGATAGTGGAGAATATTTGTGGAAGTGAAAGATGTTATCCTGTTCGATTGTGTAGATAGAAAATTCGGAAATAATTATGCCCTGAAAAATCTCTCTTTTAGAGTAAAGAAAGGTGAAATATTCGGATTCATAGGCCCTAACGGCGCGGGCAAAACCACAACAATAAATATTATTTCCTGTCTTCTTCGTCCGACTTCAGGAAAAGTTCTTATAGGCGGTAAGGATGTTGTGGCTGAAAGTATGGAGATAAGGAAGATGGTGGGACTTATACCTGAGCAACCCTATCTTTATGAAAAGCTTACGGGGCGCGAGGTTTTGTGGTTTGTTGGAAAAATGTTCGGGATGAGTAAAGAGGATATTGAAAGGAAGAGTGAGAAATTTTTTAAGGATTTCGAACTTGAAGCAAAATCAGATGAACTTGTGGAAAATTATTCTCACGGAATGAAGCAGAAACTTGTGATTTCAGCGGCATTGATTCACGACCCCCAATTGCTTGTTGTTGATGAGCCAATGGTGGGACTTGACCCAAAAAGCGCAAAGCTTGTGCGCGGTATATTAAGTGAAATCACGAATAAGGGATGCACCGTATTTTTGTCAACTCACACTCTTGAGCTTGCCGAGTCCATTTGCCACAGGATTGCCGTTATAAACAGGGGTGAAATTGCTGCCACGGGAAATATGGATGAGTTGAGAAGAGCAAAGGGAAAGGTGGGTGAGAAGCTTGAAGAAATATTTCTTAACATTGTCAAGGAGTAGTGAGCGCAACCGTATATGATAAATATATTAAAGAATTTTCTGCCTCTGTTACGCGCGCGCCTTTTAATGGCAATAAACAGCCTTTTTACCGTCACCTTAAAAGATATTCCGAAACTGCTGTTTTTTTCTTCAATTGCCCTTGTCTTCATTCTTTTTGATTATTTCTTTTTCTTCAGAGTGACCACATATATTTTCAACCTTGAGGACGGAGTGGGCAATATACTTCTTGTGGAATTGTGGAGAATTATTTTCATTTCCTTTTTTTCAATGGTTCTTTTTTCATCCCTGATTATTTCCGTATCCAATCTTTATCTTTCTTCCGATATCGGATATCTGAAAACCCTGCCTCTGTCGCGCCTCAGTATTTATCTTATAAAAACATTGCAGTCCCTGATTCAGAGCGTATGGATGCCTCTGCTTTTTGGAATTCCGATTTTCTTCGCTTTCGGAAATGTCTACGGGCTCGAGCCGGCATTCTATGCCTCATCGATAATCTATTTTTTGCTTCTCCTTTTAACTGCTTCAAGTATGGGAAATTCTCTTTCGCAGGTCATAGTGAAATATTTCAGACCAGAAAAGATTTATCAGCTCTGTTCTTTCCTTGCGGCTTTTCTCGTCGTGTCGCTTTTACTTATGTTTCGCGCTATGGAGCCTGAAAAGCTTATAGGGAATGTCCCCGATGAAATGGTGGTTGATTTTTTTGAACAGCTAAAGATTCCCGGTTACGCTTTTTTGCCGAGTACCTGGGGCGCCACATTGATAAGACATTCAATTGACGGTTTTTTCACTCCCGTAGGAAATATATTATTATTAAGCTCTCTTACCGCTCTTTTCTTTATTCTGCTTTCAACGGTTGTCGCTTTTTTTTCCTATGAAAAATCTCTTTTTGAAACCGCGGGAAGGATAATCAAAAAGCGGGGAAAAAGTGTTAAGTATTTTCTAAACAGCGGATCGGGCAAAAGGAGTTCGTCGCTTTTTATTGAGCTTTGGCGAAAAGAGATTAAGATGTTTGTAAGAGACCCGTCACAATGGACTCAGGTATTGTTGCTCGGCGCGCTTCTTCTAATCTATCTTTTTAACATTTATAAACTTCCCCTGAATAACTATTATCTGAAAAACTTCATAGCATTCGTAAATATGGGAATGGCGGGTTTTGTCCTTGCCGCGCTTTGCGCGCGTTTTGTCTATCCTTCAATAAGTATGGAAGGCAGAAGCATATGGTTAATTCGCTCACTGCCTCTCGATGCGGGGAAATATATAATGTCGAAATATTATTTTTATTTTTTCCCCCTGCTTTTTTTCGCGCTTTTTATAACCTACTTCTCGAACACTCTTCTAAATGCAAGCCCTTTTATAATGTTTATGTCGTTATGTACGACAGTTATTATTACTGCCGTTATCGTTGCGGTGTCAATCCTGTGCGGAGTATTGTTTCCTAAATTTTCCCACGAAAACATAGTGCAGGTCTCCGCGTCTTACGGGGGAATAGTGCTTATGATAGTTTCTTTTTGTTATATTGGCGCTGTGATAGTAATCGAAGCATATCCTGTTTACGCTTATTTTCAAAGAGAGATATTTTTAAGAGATATGGGAAACACGGGAGTGTATATGTCTTATTTTGCAATATTTACAATAAGCATTTTGCTGCTTACCGTTTCTTTATATAAAGCGGTAAAAACAATGAAAAGAAAGGAGTTCCTTGCCTGATGTAAAATCCCGTTTCTGTGATTCTATTCACAGAAAGCGAATATTTTGATTTTTACAGTTGCGTTTTTTTTGTCGGGCCTTGCCGTAATAATTGCACTTATAAAAATATCTTTTTTAATAAAGTTTGCTATTACCTGTGAAATATCATCGGACAATTCACATAAAATATCCGCATCTTCCGATAAAAGGACTGCTTTGTTTTTATTCAATCTTACGGGAATAATCCCATTCTTGTTAAGATTGTTATTACTTATCGAAACTTTTCCTTCCCAGATTGTGAACTGATTTTTTAATAATTTTTCCTTTTTAGCTTCTGACATTGAATATTTCCCTTTTTGGTTAAGAAAATTGGACATATTATGTTTTATATTGTTTATTTTTTGTTAATATTGCATTTATATTCAAATATTGTCAATCTTTAAAATGTACGTTTTATAAATAAATTAATGACAATTATAAGCAAATCGTTGTAATATCAGTATGTTAAAAGATTAAAAAAGATGAGCATCGGAAAAACAAAGGTTTAAATTTAAATTAATTTATATTTTTATGACTGATAATTTATATATTGGAATTATTTTTATTTTTATTGCCTTTATGTCAATCGAGCGTCTTGCGGAAACTTTTTCGAAAAGGGAAAAGGAAAAGGGGACAATACATTATCTATGGACATTCAATGCTCTGATGATAACTCATATTCTTCTGGTTATATCCGTTATATCCGAATTTCTGATTATTGAAAGAGACATTAATCCCGTAATTTCCGCCATAGGATTTGCGCTTTTTTTTGCGGCGCTTTTCGTAAGAAACAAGGCGATAAAGACTTTGGGTAAATATCACAGCGTACATATTGAAATTCGCGAAAATCATCCTCTCATAAGAGAAGGGCTTTATAAATTAACCAGGCATCCTTATTATTTTTCCGTGCTTTTGGAGATATTGAGTTTTCCGCTCGTTGCAAACGCTTTTTATACCCTGCTTTTGGCAATGGTTTCATATATGCCTTTTCTTTTAGTGAGAGTACTTCTCGAAGAAAAAAAAATGAAGGAAAAATTTGGAGATAACTACCTGAAATGATAAAATATTAAATTCAGAAGAAATGATGAACAGAATTCATGAAGGAGGAAATTTTTTTGAGAAAGCGTGCCGTAATTACAGGATTTGGAGTCGTATCAGCAATTGGTATAGGAAAAGAAAAATTTTGGCATTCTCTGAAAAACGGTATTACCGGTGTTGACTATATAAAGAGTTTCGATGCGTCGTCTTTACCGTGCAAATTTGCCGCGGAAGCCAATGATTTTAATCCGGAGGATTTTATTCCGGCAAGAAGCGCGAAGAGGTTGGACAGGTTTGCGCAATTCGGGATTGCCGCGGCAAAGATGGCAGTCGAAGACTCAGACCTGAATCTCGATACTGAGGAAAGAGACAGAATCGGCGTGATTGTGGGTACTTCCGTGGGAGCGCTTGCTATAGGCGAGCGCCAGCATGCTTTGTTTATGGAAAAGGGCTATAAGAGGATAAATCCCTTTTTTGCCACATCGATTATTCCAAGCTCAGCGGCAAGCCAGATAATGATTAATCTCGGGATATCCGGTCCCTGTTCCACATTGACAACTGCCTGCGCGTCATCTACTTCGGCAGTAGGTGAAGCGGCGGAATTGATAAGGTCTGAAAGAAGCGAGATAGTGATTGCAGGCGGTTCGGAAACACCTGTTACTCCTTTTGCAATGGGCACCTTTGCCAATGTGAATCTGCTTAGCACTGCGGAAGGAGACCCGAAAAAAGCTTACAAGACTTTTGATAGAAAAAGAGACGGGCTTGTTTTCGGCGAAGGTTCGGCGCTTTTTATCGTTGAGGAGATGGAAAGGGCAAAAAGACGGGGAGCCAAAATCTATGCCGAAATAACGGGTTATGGCGCAACGGCAGACGCCTATCACGTAATGACTCCTCTCCCTGACGCAAAGCAGGCGGAAAACGCCGTGAAGATAGCCCTTAAAGACGCAAAACTCAATCCTGAAAAAATAGACTATATAAATCCCCACGCAAGCGGGACCCTTCATAATGACAGGGCGGAGGCGCTTACTATTCAAAATGTCTTCGGAGAATTGTCGGGCAGTATCTTTGTAAGCGCGACAAAACCTTACACAGGTCATGCAATGGGCGGTTGCGGTTCTCTTGAAATTGCAGCTTGCCTGTTGATGATGGAAAATAATTTTCTCCATCCAATGCTAAATCTCGAAGACCCTGACCCTGAGTGCAACCTTAATTTCGTATCGTCACAAGGGAATGAAAAGGTTTTGAAGAATGTAATGAAAATATCTTTCGGATTCGGCGGATATAATGCAGTCTGCATTTTTAAGAAGATATAAAATAAAATGGGCGTTTATTCCCTAGGATTTCTTTTCGGAACGGTTTTTACCCTTTCGTCGGGTTTTTTCGTATTCTGGAAAAACAAGCGCAATATTGCCAACGTCACCTGGCTTCTTCTCTGCATTGCGGCATCCTTGTGGCAGTACGGACGCTTCAGCATATCTATTGCTTCCACTCCCGAAGAAGCGCTCTTCTGGTGCAGGATTATTTACGCGGGAGCGATATTTGTCCCTATCTTCAGTATGCACTTCATTACGGCATTCATTAATAACCTTCAGGAGAGGAAGGGGCTTCTTATCGGCGTTTATATAGCCGGTTTCGCGGAACTCATTTTAAGTTATACTCCTTATTTCATCAGCGGTGTGGAGAGGCGCGCTAATATTGGTTTTTATGAAATTCCGGAAAAGGCATATATTATTCATTTCATAGTTTTCATTACCGTGGCAATGCTTATCCTCTATGAGCTTGTTTCGGAATATCTCGTTACTGAGATGGCAATAAGAAAGAATCAGATAAGATATCTTTTTATAGCGTCCTTTTTCGGATATATGAGCGGTCTTACTTCATTTTTCCCCCTTGTTTTTGATAGCGCAGTTCCCGTAGCGTCTCCCTTTACGGCGATTTTTGTTTTTATCGTGAGTTATGCTATTATAAAATACAAGCTTCTTGACATATCCTTTGTCATAAAGAAGAGTCTAACCTACTCCGTGATAGTCCTTATTCTCATTGTGCCCTGTTATGCGATCCTCCTATGGTCACAGGAGAAGGTCTTCGGTTTCGTTAACTTACCTTTCAGCCTCATGATGCTTGCCCTTTTTATATTAGTTGGGCTTATTTTTCCGAGAGCGAAAATAGGAACGGAAAGAACTCTGGAAAATATCCTTTTTAAAAAACAGGTAAATCACGAGGAAACCATTCACGAATTGAGTGATGCCATGATCAAAGTGCTCGAAATGGCACCCCTGTTGAACACTATGGTTGAAACAGTGGTTAAAAAGCTTGATATCGACCACGCGAGTATTGTCCTTTTAAACGAAGAAACGGGGGAATTCAAAGTTGAGTCCTCCTGCGGCATGAACGGCAATTCAAATGATACAAAATATGAGAAAAACGATTTTTTCTTCCGGTGGCTTGAAGAAAAAAATACCGTTGTCGTGAAGGAGGAAATAATGGAAAGCCCCTATATTCCAAGAAGCGGCTATATACTCGAAAAAATGAGTGAGCTAAGCGCGGAAATCTGCGTCCCCATTCTTAACCGCTCAAACCTTATCGGCTCATTGTGTATGGGAAAGAAAATGAACGGGGAAATATACAATGAAAATGAATTGAAGCTTTTTCAGACTCTTTCCAATCAATTCGCCGTATATGTGGAAAATGCCAAATTATATGAAAGCCTGAAAGAATCGAGAAACAGAATTAGAAGGTCTGACCGGCTCGCTTCGCTGGGACAACTTGCGGCGGGAATGGCTCATGAAATAAGAAACCCTCTTGTTTCCATAAAAACCTTTCTTCAGCTTCTGCCCGAGAGGATAAACGACGAAGAGTTCAGAACCGATTTTCTCACAATAACTACCGCCGAAGTTGACAGGATAAGCACGCTTTTAACGGCACTCCTCGATTTTTCCAAACCTTCTAAGCCGAATCTTGCCGAAGAAAACCTCAACGAACTTGTAGATAATATAATATTCCTTATTGAAAATCAGGTAAAAAAGAAATTGATAAGAATTGAAAAGTTCTATGACGAAAATTTGCGTCTCGTAGCTGTTGACAAGGAACAGATTAAACAGGTATTTTTGAATATAATATTAAACGCGATACAGGCAACACCCGAAAACGGAAAGATACAAATTACCACAAGAAATGTGCGTCACGACGACAGGATTTATGCGCAGATTGAGTTTGCCGATACGGGGACGGGAATAGAAAAAAAAGACCTTGAGAGTATATTTAATCCTTTTTTTACTAAAAAGCATGAAGGGACGGGTCTTGGGCTTTCCATAAGCCATCAGATTATTCAGGAACACAGGGGAAACATAAGAGCCGAAAGCGAAATGGGTAAAGGCAGTGTGTTTATAATTGACCTGCCGGGAAATCCCGCTTCAGTGGAACGGAGAAAGAACGAACGGCAATAAATGAAGAAAAAAGTATTAATAATTGACGACTCTCTTATTTACAGGGAATCTCTGAGAATTGTTTTAAAAGATGATTATGAAGTCACCGAATGTGCCGCGGAAAAGGGAATTGGTGAAATTTTATCGGGCAGTGATGCTGAATTGATAATATTTGGGACTGACAAACCGTTAAAGGAGTTTTTTTCCGCTTTAGGCAATATTCCGGAAAAGCTCGATGACAAAGCGTTAATTACCATATCACCTGAAAATGACAGGGCAATTTCCTATTTCCTGCCTTTCGGAAAAGTCATCTGCCTTGCCAGAAAAGCGGATTCTGTTTTATCGATACCCGATGTGGCGGAATCTCTGTTTAATGATTTAAAAGAAAAAAGAAGTATAGCCATGGCACCGGGAAATGCCGGCAGTGGACTTTTCATAAATATGAATCCCTTTATCGGGATGCCCGCCAATAAAAAATTATCGCTCCTCATGAAAACGGGAATACCGGTTTTCTTTAAATGCGCAAGAGGTATGAGAGGGGCGGATGTTGCAAGAATGATTCATGACGGTTCATCTATGAGAAGTTTCGGGTTTTTAAAAATTAACGGCATCGATGAAGATAATGGAATCTTTTCCCGCATTGTCAATACTTTGCGACAAGATGACTTCATTTGCGGAACTCTATATATTGAGAATTTCGATGCCCTTTCCACTGAATCTAAAGAGCAAATTCTTTCCCTTCTTGACGGAATGGAAAATCTGAAGGTTGATGAAAAAGAAGTGACCGATATAAGGTTGAGAATCATCGCGTCTTCACGTTTTTCTCTCAAAGAGCTATTGAATGAAAAAAAGATAAACGATGAACTTTTTTATCGCTTGTCAGTTGCCGAATGTTCACTTCATTCTCTATGTGAAAGGACTGATGAAATCCCTCTGATAGTCAATAACCTTGCTGAATTTTATTGCTCGAAATACTCCATCCCCTTTAAGTCCTTCTCTTCTTCCGCGATTGATATTATGCAAAAATACATCTGGCCTTCGAATATCGATGAACTGATTAGCGTTGTTCAAAGAAGTATATTATTTTGCGAATCGGATACTGTTAATGAAAATGATGTGAAGTTTATGCCCCTTAAGATTTGCGAAGATGCCGGAGGTGAAGAAATATCTTCTCATAGTGAAAATTCCGTAAGAAACCCTGTGACTGAAAGTTTTCCCGAGACAGCGTCTGACAGAGGGGATGAAGAGAAACTGCCGTCAGACATAGTGATTAATCTTGCCCATGAAATTAAGAATCCTCTTGTGGGAATCAAAACTTTTGCAAGCCTTCTTCCGGAGAAATATGATGATGTGGAATTTCGCAAGGACTTCTTTCAAATAGTGAATAGTGATATCGACCGCATTGATTTGCTCATAGAAAGAATTATGCAATAT
Source organism: uncultured bacterium (assembly GCA_964549305.1). Classification (GTDB taxonomy): domain Bacteria; phylum Schekmanbacteria; class GWA2-38-11; order GWA2-38-11; family J061; genus J061. Next base: position 7,335 of record CAZJVM010000046.1, on the reverse strand, counting down.
GAAAACGTCAACAACGCAGTTGCAGAAGAATTTCCTCTCAATGAAGTTGTAAATGAGATAATCGAAGAAAAGAAGAATATTTTTCGTGAAAAGAGTCTGACTGTTGAGCTTCAGCTTGACAAGGACAATCCCAAAGTAAAATTCCCCAAAAAGGTTATCAAGTATTCCATCGAAAATCTTCTTTTTTCACTTGTCAGTTACTGCACCCGGGGGAATATAATAAGAATTATGTCCCAAATTTCCGGTGATAACGGTTTTAACGACAAAGTTGAATTAAAGATTTGCGTTGATGAAAAATCGGGAGAATTGATAAAGAAGAGCGAAGAGTTGGAAGAGATGACGGTCATTTTGGCACAAAAAGCAGTAGGAAAATGTGAAGGGTCTGTTTTCTATTTAAAAGATATTGAAGATTCTTTCGGGTATCTGCTCTCACTGGGGAAAAGCGATTAACTTTAACGGAGAAAGAAGGGCGCGAAATTGAAAAAGCTGCTCATAGTTGACGATGAAATAAGTGTAAGAGAGTCTCTGAGAATAATTTTTAAAAATGACTATAATGTTTTTCTTGCCAGCAACGGGGAAGAAGCATTCAGAATGGTAGAGAAGGAAAACCCCCATGTCGTTCTTCTGGATATTATTTTGCCGGGCATTGACGGAATTGAAATACTGAAAAGACTTAAATCGGAAAATGAAAAAATTAAGGTCATTATGCTTACAGCTACCAAAACCCTTAAAACTGCCGTTTCTGCAATGAAGATAGGGGCTTATGATTATATAACAAAACCTTTTTGCGTTTCGGAAATCAAAACGGTAGTTGATAATGCCGTTTTCCGTGAAAGAATAACTCCGTCACAAAAAGATACTTCCGGCAAACACGTCTTTGAAGATATAGTTGGCAACTCCCACAAGATAAAGGAAGTATTCGGGATAATAGAAAAAGTTGCCGGGACCGAGTCAACAGTGCTTGTAACGGGAGAAAGCGGTACGGGGAAAGAACTCATTGCCAGAGCCATTCATAATTTAAGCGATCGGAAGAAGAAACCGTTCATTGCCATTAACTGTGCTGCCATTCCCGAAGCGTTAATTGAAAGTGAACTTTTCGGCGCGGAAAAGGGCGCTTACACGGGGTCTGTTTCCAAGAGAATAGGAAAATTTGAAATGGCTCACGGAGGAACGCTTCTCCTTGATGAAATTGCCGATATTCCCCTTTCAATGCAGGCGAAGATATTAAGAGTTATTCAGGAAAGAGAGCTTACAAGAGTAGGAGGTCGTCCTCCCGTTAAAATAGATATAAGATTGATTACCGCAACCAATAAAAATCTCGAAAAAGAGGTTTCGGAGGGTAGATTTCGTTCAGACCTTTTCTATAGAATCAATGTTGTTCCGATTTATGTGCCTGCTCTTAGAGACAGAAAAAACGATATTGAGCCGCTTGTAAAGCATTTTTTAAAAAGAAAATCACGGGAGTTAAAATGCAAAGAGAAGAGGATTGACATTGAAGCGATGAAGATATTGACCAACTACAAATGGCCCGGCAATATAAGAGAGCTTGAAAATACAATCGAGAGATTGATTACCCTTACGGAAAAAACCGAGATAACGAAGAGCGATTTGCCCGAGCATCTCAGGAAGCGGACGCTTTTCGATGAGTTGAAAAACAGCGTCGCCTCTGACGGAATACTTTTTGAAGAAGCGGAGAGCGAGCTTGAAAAAGAGCTGATTATGGAAGCGCTTAAAAAATCAAATAATATACAAACACGAGCGGCGGATATTCTTGGAATAAGCCGCAGAGTTTTAAAATACAAAATGGACAAGCTGGGGATTGATGTTTAAAAAACCTTCGATTTTTTCTTAACTCCTTTCTGAACCTGTATCCTGATTTTTGTTGGTTTTTTTTGCGTTATTCTATGTATGTAAAAAATATGACGCGTTCATTCCCTTAAAAATCAGCATCTTATATATCTCTCTTCAAAAACCGTTCAAATTTGAACACATCTTTTCTTCAAAATTGACAACCTCCTTATTTTTACAATTTTCTTCAATGAAAATTTATCTTTAATTTTCAAACACTTATTCCGTAAAGAATAAACATCTTCCCAAATTTATTTTTTGGCACAGATATTGCAGTGAGAAACCCTTAGAACATCCGGAAGTTCGAATTTTTACAGGAGGTACTGATGGAAATGAATCAAAACGTACTCATAGTTGATGACGAAATAGGACCAAGAGAATCTTTAAGAATGATTCTTAAGCCCTCGTATAATGTCTTTATAGCTGAAAACGGCAACAAAGCGCTGGATATTGTCAAAAACGAAAATATAGACATCGTCACACTTGATTTGAGGATGCCCGGGCTCGACGGCAACGAAGTACTAAAGGCGATAAAGAAAATCAATTCCGAAATCGAAGTCATCGTCATAACAGGAAACTCATCCGTTAAAAGCGCGATAGGCGCTATTCACTGGGGTGTCTATGAGTATATTACGAAACCTTTCAATGTGGCTGAGATAATTTCCGTAATCAGAAAAGCTGCGGAAAGGAGAGTGGTCAATCTTCAGTTGAAGGATTTTCTCTCCAGAATAAAAGAATTAGACCCAAAGTATAACAGTGATGACAATGAATATAACATCCTGAAATCAAAGGAAGCGGGAAGTCATTTAAAGGACCTTCTCATCAGCAAAAGCGGAAATAAAAAAGTTGAAGATGAAGATTTTACGGAGTTTGTCAAAATACTCTCCTGCACATTTGAAAGTCATGACATATTTACCGAAGGGCATTCAAGCAGAGTTTCTATGTATGCTGATATTCTCTCCGACGAATACGGGTTTTCGGAAAAAGAGAACAAAGAGATACAAGTCGCGTCATTTCTTCACGACATTGGAAAAATCGGGATAGGTGATGCATACATGAAAAAAACGCCTCTCACGGAAGATGACTGGCGTTTAATCAAGGAACATCCGGAGCGCGGTTTCGAACTGATTGACCCCCTAAAAATGTCTTCGCTGATTTCCGATGTGGTGCTTCACCATCACGAGAGAATAGACGGGAAGGGTTATCCCGACGGATTGGCGGGAAATGAGATAAGCATTGCTTCAAGGATAGTTTGTCTTGCAGATTCCCTTGAGGCGATGACAAGCGACAGACCCTACAGAAAGGCACTCAGCAGAGAGGAAGTCATAAAAGAACTCAAGATGAATGCGGGAACTCAGTTTGACGCAGAACTTGTGAGTATTCTTCTGAGATTAATAGATGAAGATAAATTAGATCCTTTTAAATAATATTTTAATAAGAGGAATAATGATATGGATAATGAAATTCTTGTTTGTTTTGAATGCGGAAGTGCAATGAAAATCACTGAATTCGATGATTGTCCGGAATATAAAGTTACCGGAGAAGGCGAACATATAGAGGAGATAGAAAAAGATGACCGCAGGGATTTTTACAACAGGCATCGCGGACATAAAATTTCACTTCTTCAAATATTGGAAAATGAAATACTTTCGAGAGGTTATTTTTCCGAACCCAACAATGAATCGTTTATAAAGGCCACTGACGGCAGTAAAAATTATTATATTCGTTCCTGGAGAAAAAACTCTGCTGAAAAAATGCGGTATGAACTTCTTGATGAAGACATTACTGTAAGAATAGACCACATAGGATTCGATTCCGATGAATTTCTCGAGTCACTGGACGTAATCCTGATGAAGGAAAAACTGGAAAGAGCGCTCAAAGACAGGATTATAGGTGTGGTGAACAGAAATATGGATTCGATGAAGGAAAACCTCGAGAAGGTTTCCGATGAAGATTTAAAATCTGACAGGGAAATCGCCGTGGCAAGCAACAAGTGGAAAGAAAAAGTGCTCGATGAAATTAACAGTGTTATCCGGACGGAAGAAGATAAACGAATCGAAGAAATAATCAGGCAAAAACTTGATGATATCCAATATGAAGTAATTCCCCGTGTGGATATGTATAAGGATAAATAATCGGGTCTCCGTCAGAAAATATATCTCTATTTCGAATTTAAAAAAAATATCCCGGATTTTGTTTTAAAAATATTTCACCCCTTGTTGGCATCAATCTATTAAATATCTTTACATTTTCCATTTTAATTTCTATTTGAATAATAAGATTTTTGTCACTTTTTAAATTTATATGACTGTTCAAAAAGTTGAAATTAAGAAAAGCTTTAAAGTGTGCCCGAACTGTGGTTACAGGGACGGGTTTCATATTATGCTTGAAAGAAAAGGTAAAAAGCGGATTGCGATGAAGTTAATATGCCCGAGTTGCAGTGTTGTATTCGATGCAGGACTTCAATTAGTTTCTGAGTAGTTTTGATTTTATATAGATGCCATCAGATAATTAATTATAGCGGAGGAATACCAAAATGAAAGAATTCACCCTTGATGAGCTTGCCCAATTTGACGGGAAGGACGGCAAAAAAGCTTATGTCGCCTATAACGGCAGTGTTTATGACCTCACGGACAGCAGTTTTTGGGGAGACGGTTTGCACGTGGGTATGCACGTCGCGGGTGTCGACCTTACCGCTGATATGGACGGCGCGCCCCACGCTGATGAGGTATTCAGCAGTTTTGAAAAAGTGGGCACAATAAAATAAAGAAGAATGCCCGAATATTTTGAGAAAAAGTAATGATTGATGGAAATCTTGGACCTTATAAAGACGAGACGAAGCGTACGGCGCTACAAACCGGAACCTGTCGCGAAGAATGTTCTTGAAAAAGTAGTTGAGGCGGCATTATGGGCTCCTTCATATATGGATTGGCAGAATTGGCATTACATCATCCTTGGAGGAGAAAAGAAAAAAGAATTGTTTGGCTTCCTCGAGGACTCATTTAGAAAAATTACCGAATGTCTCGATGATGATATTTCGGAGGGTGTTCGTAAAAGAACGGATTTTTTTCTTGATATTGCAGGCGAAGCACCAAACATCATTGCGGTTTTTTCCGATGTTGACCTTACAACCTCCCCGGAAGCTCTTTTTTCCGTGGCGGCAAGCGTTGAAAATCTTCTCCTTGCGGCGCACGCCGAAGGGCTTGGCGCCTGTTGGGTTTCAAGCGCCATTTATGTTGCAGAAGACATATCGGATTTCCTTGGCGTCGGGGACAAAGAGCTTGCAGGCATAATAACAATCGGGTATCCGGAGGAATCTCCCGAACATTCCCGGCGCAAACCGGGGAGAGTAAAATGGGAGGGAGTCGATGGTTGAGGTGACAAAGACTTCCGAAGATGTTTCCGTGGTAGTTGTCGATGACTCCGAGAATTCCTCAAAAAAAATCTCTGATAGCCTTTCACCGTCTGGGTATAATGTTCGCGCTTTCAGGGAACCTGGGAAAGCTCTTGAATTCATAAACGATAATGGCGCAGACCTTATAATTCTCGATGATATCATTCCTTCAATGAACGGATTCAGGGTCCTTCAGAAATTAAAGGAAAAAGTGGAAACACGCGCTATTCCTGTTATATTCATTTCTTCTCTTCGTGAAATAGAAGAGAAGGCGAAGGCAATTAGTCTTGGCGCGGACGACTGTATAGTACGCCCCATAAATGCCTATGAGCTTCGAACAAGAGCGGAAAGCATCATAGGACTCAGCTCTCTCAAAAAAGAAATGTTGAACAGGGAGAGACTCGCGTCCATAGGTCGTCTTGCAGGCGGAGTCGCGCACGAGATTAATAACCCGCTTACGGGAGTAATAGCCAATCTTCAGCTTTTGAGAAGAGAAATTGACCGTTTTGGGAAAAAGATATTCGAAGAATTATCTCAGAAGGGCGTGAAGGTTAATGACCTGGAAAATTTAAAGGAGTCCTTTTATTCGGAAAAAGGATTGAAGGCGAAACTTGACAAATTTGTGGATATTGCAATCGACGGCGGAAACAGGTGCAGTAATGTGGTTGGCAATCTCCTTGAATACTCCAAACCGGTGAAAGAGGATAAAATAGTCGCTGTGAGTTGGGATGAGGTTATCGAAAAAACCCTTCCTTTGTTAAAGAGAATGAAGGAAGAAAACAATATAAACGTAACTAAGGATTTGCCGAAAGACCTTCCCGCGGTGAAAGGGTCATTGTGGGAGTTGAGGCAAGTTACAGTAAGCATTCTTATGAATGCTTTTCAGGCAGTCTCCTTGTCCGAAGAAAGGAATGTCAGCATTCGGGGATATGGAGAAGGCGGGTACGTAGTGCTCGAGATTGCCGACAGCGGAGTAGGAATCGACGAAGATAAGGTTAATTCCGTGTTTGATTTCTTTTATACATCGCGTCCGGAAGGAGAAGGGTTCGGTCTGGGACTTTCCGTGGTCAATCAGATTGTAATGAAGTACGGCGGAAGGGTTGGCATTGAAAGCTCCGAGGGCAGAGGAACGACTCTAAAAATTTCCCTTTTGCCCTTTAGCTGAAATGTTCCTTTGTATATTTGAATGCCGATTCCGCGGCAATGGAACCTTCTCCGCTTGCTGAAATCAGAAGTTTCAGTTTTCCCCGGTAGGAAACCATATCACCACAGGCATAAATTCCCGGAACTGAGGTATTCATTTCCCTGTCAACTGTTACGCCTGACTTATCCACACCGATTCCCCATTTTTGTATCTTCTGAAAATAAGGCACGCTTCCAACATTGATTATGATTATGTCGGCTTCCACTTTATTGTAGTCGTCACTTTTCTTGTCGTAGATTATCGCTTCCTTTACCGAATCGTTTCCCATTACTTCCTTCAATTCGGAATCGTAAAGTACTTTTACGCAAGAGTCTTTTACGGCGTCTATATAGAACTCGTAGGCTTCAAGCGTGTTGCTTCTGTGCACTATTGTGACAGATTCGGCAAAGTCTTTCACGGTGAGCGCTGTTTCAAGAGAGCTGTTTCCGCCGCCCACGCATATTATCTTTTTTTCCCGCGTTTCTTTTATAGAGGGGATTCCGTAAGTGACTCCTTTGCCACAGAAATCCTCTTCGCCTATGATTCCAAGTTTTCTCGGGTTATAGATTCCCGCTCCCATTGCAAGTATGACGGTTTTTGTTTTATAGCTGTTTTTTGTGGTGAGGATTGAAAAAATATCATCGGATTTCGTGATATCCTGAAGTCTTTCATTTTGGCAGATTTTAATTCCCATAGATTTTGTCTGTCTTATCATATTGAGGGCAAGTTCCCGTGCGGGAATCTCAGGATATGCGGGATAATCCCTTACAGGTTTTGCGGGATATATAGAAAGCATCTGTCCTCCGCCTGATTTCAGGTCAAGAAGAAGGGTTTTCATTTCTCTCATTCGGCAGAAAATGGATGCCGAAAGCCCCCCTGCCCCAGCGCCGCAGATGGCTACATCATAAAG
>CAZJVM010000045.1:0-20921 GCA_964549305.1 uncultured bacterium | reverse complement strand
TTTAAGAGAGGAAAACTTTCTTCATCCATCATATAACTGCCTGCCCTGAAGGCAGAGGGCAATTTCCCCGTTGCTTTAAAAATAAGATTGCATCCCCTGTCAATAATTCTTCGTTTCCCGTTGTCACTTATTTGGCAAAATTCACCCTTTTGGGGATGCGCGTGAATCTGCACATCCTGATTTTTTTGCGAAAGAAGACGCGCGGTTTTTAATACAATCTCTTCGCCAAATAAATCTTCCGCGCAGGTATCAACAAAAAAACTGCCCCTGAAACCGGCTTTTTGCAATGTGTCGGAGATAAGCCCTACTCCGTAATCTTTACCCGATATTTCGGCAAATACAGAATCCTCAAAGTGGATTTCATCTAAAGGGCTTTCGCAATCTATTGTAAAGGTCACATACATTTTAAAAAGACAAAATCCTTTTAGTTTTTATTCGCTGTCATTGCTCTTTTGCACAGAGTGACTAATTTATAAATCATCACCTTGTTTCATAGGTTGAATAAGTCGATTCACATATTTCAACTATTCGCGACGCGTTCCTTGCCCACGAAAAATGTTCCTCAGCGTATTTTCTTCCATTGTTTCCCATATTCTGCGCTTCTTCCGGATTGGAGATTATCCACTCCATCTTCCGCGAAAGTGAAATGTGGTCTCCGCTTTTAAAAAAAAGGCCATTTTCACCTTCCGTTACGAGCTCTTTATTCCCTTCATTATCGCAAGCAATTACAGGAATGCCGGAAGCCATATATTCCACGCCGCGCACAACAAGGGCAACTTCCGTTGCAGGCGCTTTTTTATCGCATATAAGTCCCGCGCAGGCGCGTCTGTGGAAGGAAGGCACTTCTTCGTGATTAAGCCATCCCGTAAAGTAGATGTTTTCCTTTAGCCCGAGGTTTCCGCATAACGTAATTGAATCTTCAAGTTTGCTTCCGTCGCCTATTATCGTAACCCTGATGAATGGATATTTCTCTTTAAGCAGATTTACGGCATTTAAAATAAGGTCAATTCCGTCGTGCGCTTCCATGCCTCCCGAAAAAACAAAATGCCCTTTTTCTCTTACACTTTTTTCAACAGGTTTAAAAAGCTTCAAATCCGCTCCGTGCGGCACAATATGCACATTATCACTGCGGCGCGTCAAAACATTTTTCGCGAGCGCCTTTGACATACATGATACTGAATCAAAGAAAAGGGGAATGAAGGATTCAAAAAGGGGAATAACATTTTTAACAACAACCATGGAAGACAATCCGGAAATTATATCATCGAGGTCTATATGCGAAGGACATTTTTTCAAAATTCTCGATGGCACCGCCGATGCACCGGCAACGGCAATATGTGAGAAGAGAAAGTCATACTTTTCAAAAAGGAGGATAAGAGAAGTTTTCAGAATAAACCTTATGTACGCGGCTTCCTTGTTTTTTGTTTTGAATCTTTCAATATTGCATATACCGCGATACTCTATACCCGTAGTAACTTCAGTTTCGCCATTGTAGGTGTGCCCGTAGGGAGCATAAATTTTTACCTTATGCCCTTTTCTCCTGAATGCCCGGGCAATTTCCAAAACCCTTATCGTCCCCCCGCCTTTGACAGGAAAGAATGTTTCGTGCGTAACCAACGCAACTTTCATAGGAAAAGCGCCTTTTTTATTTTCAATAATAATTTCTTTATCTGTTATTATATATCATTCCATAAAAATTATTTATAAGAATGAATGAATCAGCAAATAAGATAGCAACAGTGGCGTTTTTAACCATTATCCTGATTTTGGGAGTTGCCGCGAGGTTGTATAAAGTCGACTCACCTCCTGTTGACCATCAGGAATGGAGGCAGTGCGACACCGCATCGATGGCAAGAAATTTTTACCGAAACGGTACTTCAATACTTTATCCGCAGATTGACTGGGGGGGGAACAGCGAAGGATTCGTAGAGAGTGAATTTCCCCTTTTCCCCTATTCCGTATCCCTCATTTACCGCGTAAAGGGCATTGATTTTAAGGCGGGAAGATTTTTTTCCGTTATGCTTTACCCTCTGTCAGCGTTTCTCATATTTCTCATAGGGAAAATTATGTATGACGGCACTGCAGGTCTCGCCTCGGCATTCATCTTTTCGGTTTCGCCTATGTCAGTTTATTACTACCGCACTTTTATGCCTGAATCCCTTTTGCTTTTTTTCATTCTTTTATCATTTTTCCTTTTGCTTAAATGGCAGAAAAGCGAAAAAAGGTTATTTCTTATTCTTTCGTCCTTCTCATTCGCTTTCGCGCTTCTCATAAAAGTGCTCGTGCTTTTTCTCCTTCTCCCGTTGTTTCTCATAATAATCGACAGGGGAAACAAAAGAAAAGAAACGTTAAAAAATGCCGCTATTTTCTCGCTAATCTCGCTTCTGCCACCAATAATTTGGTATGCCCACGCTTATTTTATTTATCTTGATACGGGGATAACCTTCGGCATATTCTCCGGAGGATTTCTAAAATTCGGGACTTATTCAGACCTGGTGAACTGGTCGTTCTATGAAAAAATCTTCAGGCGCGTTTTCTATCTCATCCTCACCCCTTTCGGTCTGATTTTTTTCCTTGCGGGCATTTTCCTGAATAATGGAATGAAGAAAAACCGTTTTATCTATCTTTGGCTTATTCTTCTTCCTCTCATTGCAGTCGCAGTCTCTGTGGGATTTTATGCCCACGACTATTACCTGATTTCCTTTCTGCCTCCTTTCGCTATTATCACCGGTAAGGCAATCATTCCCCTTAAGCACAACCTTATGAAGATAAAACTTAAAACCGCCTTCACCCTTCTGATTTTCATATTCGCATTGGTATCGGGAAGTTATTTAGCGCTCACGGGAGATTTATACATTGAAGGCGGATTGTATAAAAAGGATAACCGACTTCTTGAAATGGCGCGGTTTATCGCCGGTAATTCCAAAAAAGAAAATTTGATAGCAGTCTGCGGTACTCCGGATAAGACACCTCTGCCTGCGCTTTTTTACCTTTCAGACAGACGGGGGTGGTATATACGAAAAAATGAGTTAACGAATATGAATGATATTGAAAGTTTCATTCATAAAGGCGCAGAGCTTTTTGTGACAATGGAAGAAGAGGAATACCCGATTTTGAAAGAGTATAAAAAGTGGAACGGGACATTTCGTAATGAAAACTTTTATCTCTTTTCTTCCAATTCCAATTCACCTTAAGCAATTATAAAAACTATGGAAGAAACATTTTCAGCTGAAAAAAGAAACCGCAGGGCAATTGCTATTGCATTCTTTTTTTTGGCGCTTGTTTCGGTAAGCGTCACTCAAAAGGACATTGGAATCACCTGGGACGAAATTTATCTTAATGATGACGCCGCGAGAATATATGTGGAATGGACTAATCTTGCCATAAACGATATTTTATCAGGGGATTTCACTTTTGTATCCAGACCGGTAATAGACAAATATTTCGAAGCAATTTCAGACGGTGGAAGAATCAACTGGCACCCGCCATTCGCGCGGATTCTCGGAGGCATTTCGTGGAAACTTCTTACTCCCTTTGTGGGAGAAATGCGGGCATACAGGATGCCTTCGGCAATTTTTTTCTCGCTGGAAGTAATGCTTATATTCCTCATTATCTCAAGATTTTTTGGAATTCGCGCGGGCATTCTCTCCGGGTTTTCATTCGCGCTTATTCCGAGAGTATTCGGTCACGCGCATATATTCGCCCTTGACACTCCCGTGTCGGCAATGTGGTTTATCACAATCTACTCATTTATACGTGGACTTGATAACAAAAAATGGGCTCTTGCCACAGGGTTTATTTTCGGTCTCGCGCTTTCAACTAAGATTCACGCGGCGTTGATTCCTGTTGCCCTGTTGACGTGGTTTGTATTGACAAAAGATTCGCGAATACGAAACAACACCATTTCCGCGGGGCTTTTTTCCCTTCCCGTTTTCATACTCTCCTGGCCCTGGTTGTGGTATGACACATTTTCAAGAATGTTGGGTTTCGAAGGCGATCAGATAGGCGACCTCTCCACTAATTTCAAAAAAACATATTATCTCGGCGAAACTCTTTCATCTACGATGCCGTGGCATTATGTGCCCGTAATGCTTTCTATAACTATCCCGCCGTTAATTCTCGTTGCCTTCTTTTACGGTACGGCAATTATTATTAAAAAAAACATAAACATAGTAAAAAACAACGGAGTCCATACTGAAGAGGGATGGAGCATTGCGCTTCTTCTTCTTTTAAATGCCGTAATTATGATTGCAGTGGCTTCGGCGCCGGGAATTCCTAAATATGACGGCGTGCGGCTTTTCCTTCCCGCTTTCGCCTTTATTGCCTGCGTATCGGGCATAGGAATTGACTATTTTCTTACCTCTTTTATCAAAGGCAATGTCTGGAAAACGGCATTAATACTTCTGTATCTGTCTTTCCCCTTTTTTGCGCTTACGGGAATACATCCCTTTGAATTATCCTATTACAATATTTTTACAGGAGGAATAAGAGGCGCGAACAAAGCAGGTTTTGAAACCACTTATTGGGGCGACGCATTCAACAAAAAGTTTTTGGATGTTCTGGAAGATAAATATGCGCACAAACAAATACTTTATGGCGGACTTCCCTTAAAATCAAGGCAACTTGTATTTTATAATGAAAACGGTATGGTTGGCAAACGCCTTCTTGACAATTCTCTGTCAACAGATGATGCCTTTACCTTTTCACAAAGCTATGACTATCTGCTGTTAAATTCGAGGCAGGGCGTTTTCAGAAAGCTCGAATGGTTTTATTACAATTTTCTTACTCCCGGGTACACCACAACCCTCGACGATGTGAGGTTGTTGTCCCTTTATGAATCGCCATACCTTTTTGCCGCGAAAAACTTGGAAAAGTTCGGCAATTATTCCCCTGTAAGCGTAAGTTACATAAGCTTACCTGAAGATAAAATCATAAAGACGAGAAATATTCACACTACAGCACTCCTCGATGAGGAGAAACTTCCCGAAGGCACAATATCAATCCGCATTTCGACAATCCTTAAAACTCCCGAAAGGGGAAAATACGAAATCTATATGCTTGCAGACGGAGATACGAAGTTTTTCATCGACGACGAACTTATCAAACCCTATGAAAGGATTCACGGTGCGGAAGTATTTGGTCCGGAGATTGAAAAGGGTTTTCACATTTTGAAGGCGGAAATCAAAAATCCGCGTAATCCGGGGTTTGTAGTCTGCTGGAAAATGCCTTCCGGCAAAAGAGATTTTATATCCCCAAAATATCTTTTCCATTTGAAAAAATGAACACTAAAATAATAATCATCGCGGGACCAACCGCCTGCGGCAAAAGCGATGTCGCCATGAAGGTTGCAGAATTGCTGAACGGTGAAATAATTTCCGCCGATTCCATGCAGGTTTACAGGACACTTGACATTGGCACGGCTAAACCTTCGCCACGGGAAAGAAAAAAAGTCAGGCACCACCTCATAGATATAATAAACCCCGATGAAAGGTATTCAGCGGGACAATTCCGTGATAGTGCCGGAAAAGCCATCACGGATATATCAAAAGAAGGCAAAATTCCCATAATCTGCGGAGGTACCGGTTTATACATAAAAGCTCTCACAAAAGGGCTTGCGCCTGAATTGGCAAAGAATAATCCGCAGGAAACAGATATTTGGGAAAGATTCAAAGGGATGAGCCTGGAATCGCTTTTTAATGAATTAAAAAGAAAAGACCCTGTTTCGGCAAAAAATATTTCCCCCAATGACCCGCAGAGAATAAAAAGAGCGCTTGAAGTTTATTACGGTACGGGGAGGCCAATTTCCGAAATTCACAAAAAACACCGCTTTTCGGAAGTTCCATATAAGTGCCTTTTCTTCTGCCTCAAAAGAGAAAGAAAAGAGCTGATAAAACGCATAGACAGACGCGTTGATTTGATGGTCGGGGCAGGGCTTTACGAAGAGGCAAAGAATATTTTTAAAAAATATGAAGGCAGAAATATAAACGCATTCAGGGCAATCGGATACAGGGAAATGATTTCACACATTAAAGGCGAAATCACCTTTGACGATGCCGTAAATAAAGTAAAAAAATCAACTCGTGATTACGCAAAACGGCAGATGACCTGGTTTCGAAAATATGACGAAATTATATGGATTGAAATGAAAGAATATTCCGCCCGTGATGCCGCAAAGTTTATTGCCGAAAAGACCGCAATATTTCTAAAGGGAAAAAAGAGGAATTAGAGCTATTTTTTCTTCTTTCGCGCCCTGCCCTTCCTGAATGCCGTTTCAAATACCTCATCGATATTTGAAACAAAAACGAACTTCATCTTCTTTTTGACATCGGCAGGGACATCCACCATATCCTTTTCGTTTTTAGCAGGCAGTATTACGACTTTTATGCCCGCCCTGTGCGCGGCAAGGACTTTATCTTTCACCCCTCCGATAGGAAGCACTTTTCCGCGAAGAGTAATCTCTCCCGTCATGGCAAGGTCAGACCTGACGGTTTTTCCGGAAAAGAGCGAATAGAGAGATGTGGCAATCGTTATTCCGGCAGAGGGTCCATCCTTTGGAATCGCTCCCGCGGGCACGTGAATATGAATGTCGCTCTTATCGAATATATCCTCGTCAATTCCCAGAGATTTAGTGTTTGACCTTAAACAGCTTAATGCGGCAATGGCTGATTCCTTCATTACATCGCCAAGCGAACCGGTCAGCGTGAGTCCCTTCTTGCCCTTCATTAAAGTAGATTCTATGAAAAGTATTTCTCCTCCCACAGGCGTCCACGCGAGTCCCACGGCAATACCCGGCTGATCTATCCTGTCCGCGAGTTCCGAGAAGAACTTTACCGGACCGAGATAATCCTGAAGGTCTTCACTCCCGACATTTATGGAAGTTTTAGCCCCTTCGGTTATTGACATTGCCGCTTTTCTGCAAACGGAACCTATTTCCCTTTCAAGATTTCTCAGTCCTGCTTCCCGCGTATATCCACGTATGATGTTTACCAACGCGGACTGAGTGAACTTTATATCTTTCGTTTTTAGTCCGTTTTCCTTTTTCTGCCTTGGAACAAGATACTTTTTTGCTATTTTCACCTTGTCCTCTTCCGTGTATCCGGTAAGCTCGAGGACTTCCATTCTGTCAAGAAGCGGCGCGGGAATGGAATAGAGAACATTTGCCGTTGTCACAAACATCACCTGCGACAGGTCAAAAGGAACGTCAAGATAGTGATCCACAAAGGAATTGTTCTGTTCAGGGTCAAGTATCTCGAGAAGCGCCGACGAAGGATCGCCCCTGAAATCCGAACCGAGCTTGTCAACCTCATCGAGCATAAAAACAGGATTGTTTTTGCCGGCGTTTTTTATATTCTGAATTACCCTTCCCGGCATAGCGCCTATATATGTGCGTCTGTGCCCTCTCATCTCCGCCTCATCGCGCACACCGCCCAAAGACATTCTTACAAACTTTCTTCCCATTGCGCGCGCTATGGATTTTCCCAAAGATGTCTTTCCGGTGCCGGGAGGACCGACGAAACATAGAATAGGCCCCTTTGAGTCATTTTTCAGTTTTCTTACCGCCAAAAATTCAAGAATTCTGTTCTTTACTTTTGTAAGTCCGTAATGGTCTTCATCGAGTATTTTTCTTGCTCTCGGGATTTCCAGATTGTCTTCAGTACCGTCAATCCAGGGGAGCATTACGAGCCAGTCAAGATAAGTCCTTACAACGGTATGCTCAGCCGATTCGATGGGGATGTTTTTCAGCCTGTCAAGTTCTCGTTTTGCCTCATCCATGGCTCTTTCCGGCATTCCGGATTCGAGAATCTTCTTTTCAAGCTCCTCGATTTCAAGGGTTTTTTCATCCTTTTCCCCCAACTCCTTTTGAATCGCCTTAAGTTGCTGGCGAAGAATGAATTCACGCTGACCCTTGTCAATTTCCGTTTTCACCTCCTGCTGAATCTTTGAGCCCAGTTCCACGACTTCAATATTCTTGTCAACAATTCCCGTTACCGTCGTAATTCTTTTACGCACATCTCTGATTTCAAGGACGGACTGCTTCTCCTCCATGGGAATGTTAAGACTCGAAACAATAAGGTCGGAAACCCTCGCGGGGTCGGTTATGTTCATTATCATTATCTGAAGTTCGTCGGGCAGATAAGGTATTTTAGATATGAGTTTCGAAAATTTATTTACGAGATTCGCTTTGAGCGCCTCTATATCTTTGCTTTCGGAAGGCTTTGTTTTAACAATGCTCACAGAGGCCTTTATGTACGGGGAAACCTGATTAATGTTACTGATTGTACATCTCCCCATACCCTGTACAAGTATTCTCACGCTTTCATCGGGAAGGCGAAGCATTTTCACGATATGGCAAACGGTGCCCATTTTCGCCAATTGAGGTTCGGAGTTATTGCCTTCCCTGTTTCTATCTAAGAAAAGGGCAATAAGTTTGGCCCCGATTAAAGCATCATCTATTAGTTTGATCGATTCTTTTCCCGCAATTACCAGTGGAACAACTGTCCCGGGAAATACCACTACATCTTTCAGCGGGAGCACAGGCAAAGTTTCCGGAATTATCTTGAGATATTCCTCGTCGGTTTTGATATTCATACTGTTGCCGTCAATTTTTTCCATCACTTATCCTCTGGAATATAAATGCTGACTGCATAAGAAAAAACTATTCGCTTTTTACATCAATCTTTTTTTTAACTTCTTTTAGGGGAACGATGATTTTCAGAATACCGTTTTTCAATGTTACGCTTATATTATCCACGTCAACGCTTTCACTCAGTTTGACCACTCTCTCGAACCTTCCGTATTCGATTTCAAGATGACCTATCTTTGTGGCGCCTTTAACTTCCTCATCTGCGCGCGCGCCGGATATTTTCAATAAGCCGTTTTTGTAGGTTACGTCTATATCCTTTTCACTTACACCCGCGACTTCCACAAGTATGACCGTTTCTTTGCCATATTCGAAAATATCGATGGCTGGTTTCCATTCAATCTCCTGGGCATAACGGGAATAGTGCATAAAATTCTGAAAATTATCCAGCATATCGCTCAATTCGTTATCGCCGAAAGGAAAGGGCCATTTATCGTGTTTATCCATCGTTTTACCAATTTAACAATTTATTCATTGATTAGCAGTTTTGTATTTTTTACTCAACAATAAAAAATAAAAAACCTACAATGTATTTGGATTGACTTCTCTTAAGATTTTTTCCTCTATTTCCTCGTAACGTCCTTCATCTTCCGCAGTTATTTCCTTTAAAAGCTCTTTCAACGCTCTAAACCTTATCTTCAGCATATCAATCTCAGCGACAAGTTCGAGTCGTATCTTTTCCGATTCCTTTTCCTGCAAATCAAAGGCTTTTTCAAAAAATTTCAACTTTTCCTCTATAGTTTTTTCTTTCATTCCTTATCCCTCCTCTTTTAAAACATAATTGTTTAAAAGCTGTATTTTTTGAGGTTTTCAAGAACTGTTTTTCTTATAGAGTCAGAGCTTTTCTCTTCCGTAATCCGTTTTCCTTTTTCAATCGCGGGAAGAAGTTTCTCATTCATTATATCCCCGCATCTGCATCTCATCTCCCCTCTTCTTTTAGCCACAACATCAACTGCGCCGCAGGAAGGACAGTACAGGACAGACTTTTTCCCTGACAGTTTCCCTCTCTTCGCCATCGGAATGCCATTCACTTCCACGATATCCATAGAAAAATCTATTACAGGGGCGTTGCTGATGAAAGTCCCCACACCAAATCCGTCGGCAATCTCTTTTAATTCCGCAATAATCCTGTCAGTGATTCCCCCACTTACAAATATTTTAATGTTTGCCGAATCAATATGATCAAGCTCCCACCTGACTTCCTTTATTATTTCTTTAATATCGCCCCGCCTGCTTCGGGGTGTATCGATGCGCACGGCAAAACACTTCTCTCCAAGCGCTTTCGCCACTCTTATGGCTTCCACCTTTTCATCATTGAACGTATCTATGAGTATTACCCTTTTCACTTCAGGGTCTATAACTTCATCGAATAACTTTGCCGCCTCAACGGTATCGCCTGCCAAAATCACCAATGAATGGGGCATCGTTCCGGAAGCATCCAGGCCTATTTCCTCCGCCGATTTGATTACCGCAACGCCGTCGCATCCTCCTATAAAAGCGCTTCTCTCAATCATCATGGCTATTGCGGGGTGCATTCTCCTTGCCCCGAAACTCAACACATCTTTTTTACCCGCCGCCATTTTGCAGGACGACGCCCTTGTGGCAATGCCCGATGCCTGGCAAATAAGCCCAAGAATAGCCGTTTCATATTTACAGAATTGAGAATACATTCCTTCAATTTCAATAACCGGCTCATTCTCCCTGAAAAAACTTCCTTCGGGAAGTGCCCTCGCATTGACATTTAGTTTCGAGAGAAGACTCAGACATTCATCCATTCCCGCAAGCACCGCCCATTCCCTCTCATCCGGAAAGTGTCTGCATACTATTTCAGCGGTAACATTTTTGTCTATTCCCTTTTTCTCTATAATCTCGCAGGTTCTTTCAAAATAGACATCCGTTATCTTTCCTTCCTCTATTTCGCTTTCCGTCGCAATATGAAACATAGACACTCTCCGTTATTTAATATTTGTATATTTTATCTTTCCCAACAAACCCTTGCCATTTTGTTCTCCACAGACCATGAATATCTTATTGTTCCGTTGCACGCCCTTTTTACCGCCTTTCCTATTCTTTGAGCAAGCTTTTCGCTGGTTGTGCTTATTACCGCCTGACTCCCGTTGTTCTTTATTTCTATTATTCTGTCCAGAGGGTTGAAGGCAACTGCTTTTTTTTCTTCATTGGCGACAAGTCTCAATATTTCATCGCGATGCTCGGCGAAGAATTGCCCCCTGAGGGTGACGATTCCCTGAGGAAATTTATCTTTTGTTTTTTTGCAGGCAGGGCAAAGCGAATGTGTAAATTCTTTATCTTTTAAAAGATTATTTAGCTTCTTATCATCTTTATGCCATCGCTTGTTAATGTAAAAAGAGTAACAGCGAGGGCATACTACCTTGCCGGAACTTAACTTTTCGTTCATATACGGGTCGCCGGGCAAGTGGTCGTTTTTTCTGTAGGACTTTCCGGGGTATTGTCCGCTTCTAGCCATAAAAATACCTCCCAAAAGGTTAGCCTTTAATAACTGC
This sequence comes from uncultured bacterium, assembly GCA_964549305.1. Classification (GTDB taxonomy): domain Bacteria; phylum Schekmanbacteria; class GWA2-38-11; order GWA2-38-11; family J061; genus J061. Next base: position 9,758 of record CAZJVM010000045.1, on the reverse strand, counting down.
AAGAGGACGCAGTTTCGCAACTTTCAAACTTATACCGCTCTTATGGACAACATCTACGACTTCGGATATATCCTTATATGCCGGGGGCATCTCTTCGAGAAGCGTGTTTCTACCTGCGGCAATGACTACAATTCCTTTCTTTTCAAGCTCTTCATCTATGCGCCTTCCCCGTCCCCGTCTTTTTGCCTCGTTTCTGCTCAAAACCCTTCCCGCGCCGTGGCAGGTGCTTCCGAAAGTTTCATCCATAGCTTTCACGGTTCCCTTAAGCACAAAAGAGCAGGTGCCCATATCTCCGGGAATCAGGACAGGTTGTCCCGCGTTGGCATATTTTTCCGGCACATCGCCGTGGCTTGCGGGAAATGCTCTTGTGGCACCCTTTCTGTGCACACATACCTCCCTGATTTTTTTATCTACTGAATGTTTTTCAATTTTAGCAATGTTGTGAGCTACATCATAGACAAGAGTCATACCGAGCATTGAATCAGAAATACTATAAAATTTCTTAAACACCTCTCTTACAAAATGTGACATAATCTGTCTGTTTGCAAACGCATAATTTGCAGCACAAGCCATCGCGGATAGATAATTTCTTCCTTCCCCGGATTTTACAGGTGCCGAGCAAAGCTGTCTGTCCTCTATTTTTATCCCGTATTTACCCGTCGCCTTCCGCATAACCTTTATGTAATCATCACAAACCTGATAACCGAGCCCCCTTGAGCCGGAATGAATCATAACGGTAACCGAATCCCGGGAAATTCCGAATATTTCCGCGGCTTTTTCATCATATATTTCATCAACATAACCCACCTCTATAAAATGGTTTCCTGAACCCAACGTGCCAAGCTGATTATGCCCTCTTTCAAGGGCTCTCGCGCTCACAAGTTCGGGTTCGGCATTTTTCATCATACCGCCGTCTTCAATGCATTGGGCGTCGGAATTATAACCGAAAGAATTTTCAACGGCCCATCTTGCCCCTTTTTTCAGGACTTTCTTTAAGTCTCCTCCTTTGAGCTTTAAGTCCTGCCTCTTCGAACCTATTCCCGATGGTATTTCTTTAAAGAGGATTGCCGCCAATTCTTTGAGGCGGGATTGAATTTCATCGCGTGAAAGGTTTGTCCTTAAAAGACGCACGCCGCAGTTAATGTCATATCCCACGCCCCCCGGAGAGACTACGCCCGAATCGATGTCAAAAGCGGCAACACCGCCGATCGGGAAACCGTACCCCCGATGGATATCGGGCATCCCGAAGGATGCCTTCAGAATGCCGGGAAGTGACGCCACATTGGACACCTGCGTTAACGCTTCATCCTTTAAAACATCTTCAATCATTGACGCGCCGGAATAGACAATCCCGTCCACATTCATATTTCCCTGACGCCCAATTCTCCATTTGGTTTCCGAAATCCGTTCAAGGTTATTCTGCTTCATAGAGACTTATCTCCCTAAAGAAAGATAATAATCAGGAAAAGTTAATGAATATTAAACGTCCAGTATAACGCGGGCAATCCATTCATTGCCTTCTTTCGCAACTTTCAAATTGTGATATGTGGCGGATTTAAATATCGTTTTTACACTATGTCTTGACGCATCATATTTCTCGCCTGCAAACAGGGCATTTGCTTCATTGCCGCGAAAACTTATTTTATTAACTTTGGAAATAAGAAACCCCCTTGTATCAAAAAGGTAAAGGATTTCACCAAGCCAGGCTAAAAAAAGAGACTCCATATCGATGCTGTCGCATAAAGAAACATTTATTTCTTCTTTTTCATCTATACTTTTTAAATCAACCATAAAATCGGTGAGGGCGTAAGCCGAGCGGGTAAACAATTCCTTTTTGTTCTCCGCCCTAACTTCAAACCCCGTGTCAGCTGTGTGATCGATAATTTGGTAAAATTTTTCGCTCATATTTTTCCCGTTCCCCTCCTGCCGCATATAAATATATTAGTTCAATATGACAATATATCAACTTCAACAGCCGAAGAAATTAACACCCTTTAAAATTAAAACTACCTAAAGGCAACCTCGTATTAAATGCTTGCAGGATCGGCTTTTCTGAGAAGTTCAGCCGCTTCCTCGGGAAGATATTTATTCATATAGAGTCCCGTAGCCCATTCAAAACCGGCCATATCAAGGGAAGTCGGTTTCAATTCCCAGTGCCAGTGGTAGGATGCACTGTCTGATATTTTAAAGGGTGATGTGTGAAGAGCGATGCTGAAAGGAGGATTGTCGAGATGACAATGTATCTTTTTAAAGACAACCATTAAAGCGTCTGCCAAAAATGAAAGAGAGTTTTTGTCGATAGCTGAGTAATCTGATTCGTGTGATTTAGGCACGACCCAAGTCTCGAATTGAAATCTCGACGCAAAGGGAGTGAAAGCGATAAATTTTGCATTTTCATAAATTACTCTCGCCCCAACATTGATTTCTTCGGAAAGAATGTCGCAATATATGCATCTGTCCTTCATACTGAAATAATCGTCGGCGCTTTTTACCTCTTCTTCCACACGCTTTACCACAAAGGGGAGTCCCAGGAGATGTGAGTGGGAATGCGGTGAGTGTCCCGCCGATATTCCGTGGCTTTTAACAAATGTGGCATGCTTTATTTCCTTTTCTCCCTTAAATTTTCTGAACCTGTCTCTGCATAATTCAAGAACTTTTTCCATATGAGGGAGATCATAATCCCACCACGTATCCGTATGCGATGCGGTTTCCACCAAAAGCTCATGATATCCCACGGAGTTCATTACATCATAAATACCCAACCCCTTTCTTCCCATTCCCTTTTCTCTTCCAAGCAGTGCGAATTTGTCCGGAATTACTCTCATATCCCATTCACTGTCCACGTTGCCTTCGCTTTTCCATCTTTCGATTTCACCGGGAGTCATATCTTCGTTGCCAATGCAAAAAGGGCATCTATCCGCAGAACCGGATGCCCCGTCACTTCCCTTTACTTTTTTTCTTTCAGGCGCTACCAATATCCATCTTCTGCTAACGGGCTCTTTCCTTAATTCAGACATATTGGTCTCACTTGTTATAAAAGATTTATTCCCTTACTGCTGAAAAGAGGAAACAGCGCTTATCTCCTCCGCGATTTTCCGCGCCTCTTTTACAGGGTCAACGGCATTTCTGATAGGCCTTCCCACAACAATGAAGTCCGCTCCCGCTTCTACTGCATTTCGGGCTGACATAACCCTTTTCTGGTCATCACCGGCATTTCCCTTTCTTATTCCCGGCGTAATTATTTTAAAGCCGTCCCCAAGAGAATCGCGAAGAAACGATATCTCAAGAGGCGAACAAACTATGGCATCTGCGCCGCTTTCCACCGCAAGGCGGGCAAGCCTTAAAACCTGCTCGCGCGGTGCCGACACGCATCCTATATCGGAAAGGTCTTCATCGGAAATGCTTGTAAGAACTGTCACCGCCGCAATCAGAGGAATCTCTTTCATCCCCTTTTCTTTCATGAGATTCAGGGCTTTTCTCGAGTCTTCAATCATTCTTCTTCCTCCCGATGCGTGTACAGTTATTATAGAAGCGCCAAGTTTCGCCGCCTCCATTGAGGCAGACGCCACGGTATTGGGAATATCGTGAAATTTAAGATCAAGAAAAACATTGCAGTCGTTTCTGACAATCTCACGCACTATATCCGGTCCGCAGGCAGTAAAAAGCTGCTTTCCGACTTTAAACAGTTTTACGTATTCTTTCAGCATAACGACCCATTTTACGGCATCGTCAAAGCACTCCACATCAAGGGCAAATATAAGCTTCCCCCCATCTCTTTTTACATCATTCACCTCTCGTCTCTCCTTACTTTTTTTTAATAATTTATACTTATTATAAATAACATAATTTTGATTAAAAAGATTTTTTTTCATCCTTCTCCTGAAGTTTTTTAAGTTGATAAATACTATGCCTTCATATAGACTCTAAACCGTAGAATATGGAACCTGTGAGAGAGAGGAGATACCGTTGTTTTCAAAGATATTAGTGGCAAACCGGGGAGAAGTCGCGATTAGGATAATCCGCGCCTGTCATGAAATGGGGATTAAAAGCGTAGCCGTTTTTTCAGAAGCAGACAGAACATCCCTTCACGTGGGATATGCAGACGAAGCATACTGCATAGGTCCTGCACCATCGAGAGAGAGTTATCTCAATATAGATAAAATTCTTGATGTTGCGGCTAAAAGCAAATCCGGCGCTGTCCATCCCGGTTACGGGTTTTTGTCGGAGAACGGAGAATTCGCCAAAAGATGCGCTGAAAAAAATATTAAATTTATAGGCCCTTCCCCTGAAGTAATCGAGAAGATGGGAAACAAAACATTTGCCAGAAAATTCATAACCGGTCTGAAAATTCCCGTTATCCCCGGCACTACTGAAAACGCTACCGATGACGAAGCGCTTTCAATCGCGGAAAAAATCGGATTCCCCGTAATGGTAAAAGCCGCGGCAGGCGGAGGCGGCAAAGGTATGAGGGTTGTAAACAAGAAGGAAGACCTGCTCTCATCTCTCAGGGCGGCGCGCTCGGAAGCGATGTCCGCATTTGCCGATGAAACGGTTTATATAGAAAAATATATTGAAAATCCGCGCCATATCGAAGTGCAGGTGCTTGCAGACGAAAAGGGAAACAGTGTCCACCTCTTTGAGAGGGAATGCTCGATTCAGAGGCGCCACCAAAAGATTATTGAAGAAACCCCTTCACCCTTTTTAAACGAAGAGATGCGCCAAAAGATGGGAGAGGCAGCTCTGAAAATCGTCAAAGCCGTAGGTTATACGAGCGCGGGAACGATCGAATTTCTCGTTGACGAAAAAAAGAATTTTTACTTTCTCGAAATGAACACCCGTCTTCAGGTGGAACACGCCATAACCGAAATAGTTACGGGAGTTGACCTTGTCCAGCAGCAAATAAAGATTGCGGCAGGTGAAAGCATATCTTTCAGCCAGGAAGATTTGATACAAAACGGTTCTTCTATGGAGTGCAGGGTCTACGCGGAAAATCCCGACAACAATTTTCTTCCTTCACCGGGAACCATTTACAGCATGCGGACTCCGGGCGGTTGCGGTGTGAGGCTTGATTCCTGCGCTTATTCGGGATATCAGGTTTCAGTTCATTACGACCCTCTCATTTCCAAGCTCGTTGTATGGGGCAAGAACCGGGAGGAAGCGCGCCTCAGAATGCTAAGAGCATTGACGGAATATACTATTACGGGCATAAACACCACTATCCCCTTCCTCAAGAAAATCATTTCAAACGAGCACTTCGTAAAGGGAGAAACATACACGAATTTCATCGAAAGATTTATCGAACACAAAAACGATTACTCTGAAGAAGGTTCAAAGGTGGCAATTGTTTCCGCCGCAATAAGCGCGATGAAAAAACTCGATGAAGAATCCATTTATCACAGTCCGGAGCGCAAAGACAAAAGCCCCTGGAAGATTGCCGGCAAATGGCAGATGTGGGGCAACCGCTTATAATTCAGGATAACAAGGCAAATGCTATTTGATATTGTAATTGGAGAAAAAGAACATTCAGTTGTTGTTGAAAAAACAGAATCGGGGTTTAAAATTATCATCGACAACGATGAGTACATCAATGCTGATGCTGTTTCTCTCAAAGAGGAATTGTTATCAATAATCATTGGCAACAAATCCTATCTTGTAAACATTAAAAACGAAAATAAAAGCTATACGGTCGATTTAAACGGCGAAACCTTTTCTGTGGACGTTTTTGAAGAAGGTTCGGCAAGAAGATTCAGAAGAGACAAGGGCGGTTTTCAGGGAAAACAGCAAATCAAAGCGCCTATGCCGGGCAAAGTCGTAAAAATCCTCGTAAAGGAAGGCGATGAAGTTGAAGCAGGCACGGGACTTATAGTAATAGAAGCGATGAAGATGGAAAATGAGTTGAAGGCAACGGCAAATGGCACCGTGAAGGAAATCAACGCGGAAGAAGGAAATACGGTTAATGCCGGTGATTCAATTATAATAATCGAATAACCGCAAAACGTACTCACCGAAAAATTGTTAATTATGCTTAAAGGGAAAAAAATAGCTCTGGGAATCACTGGAGGAATTGCCGCTTACAAGGCATGCGATATTGCCCGGGAATTTTTAAAAAAAGGCGCGTCCGTCAAAGCGGTGATGACTGAAAATGCCGGCAGATTCATCACTCCGCTCACTCTTCGCTACCTTACTTCTCAAAGTGTTATAACGGGAATGTTTGACGAACCGTCAGAGACTGAAATTGCGCATATCGCGTTGAACAAAGAAACTGATATTCTTTTGATAGCGCCTGCCACAGCCAATATCATAGGAAAATTCGCGAATGGAATCGCCGATGATTTTCTTTCCACCTTCTTTCTTTCCTACAAGGGGGAAGTTGTCATTGCGCCCGCGATGAATACGAAGATGTATGAACATCCCGTAGTTCAGAATAATATACAAACACTGAAGAAGTTAGGAGTAAAGTTCATACCTCCGGGAAAGGGCGAACTTGCCTGCGGTGACAGGGGTACGGGGAGACTTGCGGATATTGAAACAATAGTAAACTCTGTCAGCAAGATTCTTCTAAAAAAAAAAGACCTTAAAGGTGAGACAATTCTTGTAACAGCAGGACCTACAAGAGAACATATTGACCCTTTCAGGTTTATCAGTAATCCGTCGTCTGGAAAAATGGGATATGCAATCGCGAAAAAAGCTGTACAGCGAGGTGCATCCGTTACCCTTATCAGTGGTCCTGTATCCATCGCCTCACCTGAAAACGTAAATACAATCAAAGTGACAAGCGCGAAAGATATGAGGCGCAAAGTCATCGAAAAAGCAAAGAAATCTTCAGTAATTATAAAATCGGCGGCAGTTTCAGATTTTTCTCCGGAAAAAACATCAAAACAAAAAATCAAGAAAAAAAATGAAGAGCTTAACCTTACATTAAAGAAAAATGCCGATATTCTGAAGGAATTAGGCGCGAAGAAGGAAAAAAATCAGATAATAGTTGGGTTTTCCGCTGAAAGCGATGATCTGCGGAAGAACTCGGCAAAAAAACTAAAAGAAAAGAATTGCGACATCATTGTTGCAAATGACATAACGGCAATGGGCGCGGGTTTTGAATCAGATACCAATATTGTCACAATTCTCAAAAAAAACAGCAAACCGGAAAAATTAGATTTACTGTCGAAAGAGGATATTGCAGATATTATCCTCGACAGAATTCACCGGATAAGGACAAAAAAAAATAGGTCCAAACAATAAGTCGTTTGTCACATATGAGAATTTTTCTCATTTATGTCCCCTTTTCTTAAAACACTCATTTTCTCCCATCTTATTTATTCCTTATATTTCAATAATTTAATATTCCATAAATAATTCATTTTTTTGGCACGATTTATGCATATATTATAGACAGCAGTCAGATGGCAACCGTTAGTTGATGATGATATTCCTGATGATGAGACCGAGCAAACCGCTGACGAGAAATGATGATAGCCGAGAAATGAAGAGTTGAGGTTGTCTCCTGTCTGCAAATAGTGGCAGGTGATGTTTTCCCCGTAGATGACTATTGGTAGTAAAGAAGTGAGATTGGTTCCTGACTCCTGCCTAAGGGGGTGCTTGAAAAAGCGCCCCTTTTTAATTTCGATTCACTTTAAAAAATCAGAAGAAACTTCTCAAAGGCCTGAATGTGTCCGCTTTGCATATGATTACTCTTTCACCAATACGAAGGGATTTATAGCGGTTTTCATCAATCTTGACGGAAATACAAAAAGATTTTGCTTTTGTTGAGTTTTCTTCCACCGGTTCTTCCATATACTTTTTATTTATAACGACCCCAATCAATGATGTATTCTTCTCATTCGACTCAAAAGGCGTTACGCTTATTTTGTCGCCGGCTAAAAAATAAGCATCTTTTTCAATATCATCGTCTATTTTTATTATGGCAGTCATTCCATTAATGCCTATACTTTCGATAAAACAGTTTTCGCATCTTGCATTTCCGTCCTGCACTAAATAAAATATGATAAATGGGGTTGTTGAAGCTATTACTATGGTAAAGAAGATAATTATTTTCAGGACAAAGTCATTGGATTTGTTTTTACCGCCATTTTTCTCAATCATTATAGATTATTCCGTCTAAATATAAATTCTCTCACTGTCAATAAAAGACCAATTTTCTAAATAAAAATGAAATGCGACTATACATTACAGCACTATTTAATTTCAACGAAAAAAACACATATATCGTTATTTTGGACTCATATACTTTAAATAAAAGTATTATTAGTTTAAATATTTGAACAATATTCAAATTTATTCATACATATTTATAACAGGTAAACACACTAATATTATCGTTAAAAAAAACAATACAAAATATCTGGTTTTATTTCTTAATAATTAGTAAGAAAATAATAAGGGGGCGATTACAATGAACTTTGAATTTTCAGAAGAACATATTGCCGTTAAAAATCTCGCGAAGAAATTTGCAGACGAGGAAATCATACCTCAGGCAAAAAAAAATGACGAAGAAAAGCGTTTTCCCCGCGAATTGATAAACAGAATGGCGGAGATTGGACTCCTGGGAAGTACCATTCCCGAAAAATACGGAGGAGAAGGACTCGATTACACGGGATATGCCCTTATAACAGAGGAAATAGGACGCGGTGACTCATCACTAAGGACCACAGTTTCCGTACAAATTTCTCTTGTTGCCTATGTAATACTGAACTACGGAACAAAAGAACAAAAAGAAAAATACCTTCCTCTGCTTGCAAAGGGAAAAATAATCGGATGCTTTGCCCTTACGGAACCGGATGCCGGAAGCGACGCATCAAATCTCAGAACACGCGCTGTAAACAAATGCGGCAAGTGGATACTAAACGGCAATAAAATGTGGATTTCAAGCGGAGGAGTCGCCGACATTGCAATAGTTTTTGCCCGCACGGATGAAATGAACAAAACAAAAGGTATATCAGCGTTTATAGTGGATACTTCGTCAAAAGGTTATACAAGTTACGACATTGAGGGCAAACTCGGATTGCGCGCAAGCAATACTTCCGCTCTCACATTTGAAGATATTGAACTGGATGAAAATACCCTCCTGGGAAATCCCGGCGAAGGTTTCAGTATCGCAATGAATTCCCTGAATAACGGCAGATTCAGCGTTGCCGCGGGATGCGTTGGAATCTGCAACGGTTGTATAGACACGAGCGTTAAATACGCCCGTGAAAGGGAAGCATTCGGCAAACCCATCGGATCTTTTCAACTCATTCAGGATATGATTGCGCAGATGGTTGTGGAAAGAGATGCCGCGCGCCTTCTTGTCTATCGCGCCGCAGACCTTAAAAACAGAGGCAAAGACAGCTCTCTTGAAAGCTCCATAGCCAAATATTACGCCAGTGAATCTGCCGTCAGGGCTGCAAACAGCGCTATTCAGATACACGGCGGATACGGCTATAGCAATGATTTCCCTGCAGAAAGATATTTGCGGGACGCGAGAGTCGCCACGATATACGAGGGAACATCTCAGATACAAAAACTGATAATCGGCGAAAAAGTTTTGGGACTCAGAGCTTTTAAATGAGCGGCTAATTATTTTCGGCATTGCCATACTTATGGAGTTTTTTTAACTTCGAAAGGAGTAGTATGAAGAAGCCAGAAAGAGGAGTTGCCAAAAAAAGTATTCCGGGGAAAAAAGCTAAAAAGTTTTTAGAGGAAGACAATCTTTATATATCATCATCTTATACGAGAGCATATCCTCTTGTAGCGGCAAAAGG
>CAZJVM010000044.1:0-21204 GCA_964549305.1 uncultured bacterium | reverse complement strand
CCGGCAGTGTAGGAGGTGTGCTCGAGTTCGGTTTCCGTGAGGTTCTCGATGCTGAAGTTTGAAAATTCTCTTTCAATCTCATCATCCGCGAAAAAATGATAAACGGCGTCCTCCACTCCCTTCTCTTTCAGAATGAATGTGCCTTCCTCGACCTTCTTGCCGTTTTTCATTCCGAGATGATAGAGAGTGTTTTTAACTGATCTGAGACTTGCAAAAAGCCTTCCTCCGGGTTTTAGCACTCTGAATATTTCTGAAATTGTTTTTCTGCATTCAGATAATGTGCCGATGTGAATCACTCTCCAGGCAAGAATAAAATCAAAGGTGTTTTCGCGGTAGGGGAGACAGAGCATATTGCCTTTTGAAAGAAGCGCTCCGGAAGTGCCCATGCTTGCCGCGGCATTTTCCAGCGCTTTCTCGGAAATATCAACTGCGCAGGTTTTTTTCCACTTTTTCGAAAGAGTTGAAATATGCCGTCCCAGTCCGCATCCAAGGTCAAGGGCGCATTGTCCGGATTCAATATTCTCTATATATTCGCTTACTAACTTATCCGGCATATTCAGGGAGTATGCACCTGTTGAAAAGGTTTTATTCCAGATTTTATTTTTATCTTCAGCAGTATCTTTCATCATTTCTCATCTTTCGTTTCGATAGTTTATCACAAGTTCTTTAAAATTTCCGGGAGCACTTCCCCCGCCTTACCAAAAATAGAAATATCGGCAACAATACCTGTCAAAGGAGTGCTCTCTATGTTTATTTCGATAATCTTAGCTCCGTTTTCTCTGGCAGTCAGTGGAATTTCCGCCGCGGGCGTTACCACCGCGGAAGTGCCTATGACAAGCATTATATCGCAGGTTTTTGCCTCTGCGTAAGATTCCGTTATTGCGCGCTGCGGAATCGGTTCGCCGAAAAAGACAACATCAGGTCTCAATATTCCTCCGCAGTGGCATCTGGGCGGTATTTCCCTGTATAACTCCTTTTCGGTTTTCAATATTTTATCGCACTTCAGGCAGATGAGGCGCATATTGTTCCCGTGAAATTCTATCACATTCCTGCTTCCCGCCGCCTGATGAAGTCCGTCAACATTCTGCGTGATGATTGAGTTAAGCTTTCCGGCTTTTTCCATTTCGGCAAGGGCAATATGTCCTTTGTTTGGCTCTGCTTCGAAAATTATGTCAATAAGCTCTCTAATCATCTGCCATACCTTCGCGGGGTTATTCAGAAAAGCGCCAATATAGGCGTATTCTTCGGGGTCGTACTTTTCCCAGATACTGTTGGTTCCTCTGAAAGGCGCGATTCCGCTTTCTTCGGAAATCCCCGCGCCTGTGAGTGCGCAAACCTTGCGGGCATTTTTGATAATCTGTGCAGCGGATAGTATGTTATTATCCATCGTACCTTAATTACCTTAATCGAATTTAATGAAGGAGACTTTTAAGCGGTAAATTCCGGAACATCAAGAAGTTTATTCCCGATCTTCTGATTGGTTTCTTTCTTCTGTTGGAAGTCTCATTATGAACGCAGTACCTTTTCCCACTTCAGACTGTATCTCGATTAGTCCGCCGTGTTTTTCGATGATTCCGTGGACTATAGAAAGTCCCAGTCCCGTGCCGACTCCAACTTCCTTCGTCGTAAAGAACGGTTCAAAAATCTTTTCCTTTATTTCAGGCGGTATTCCGCATCCCGTATCCGCAATGGATACGGATATGAAATATTTTGATTCGCGTTTTGTCGTAATAGTAATAGTCCCTGATTTTTCCTTTATGGACTGGAACGCGTTTATGAGGAGATTGAGTATAATCTGGCTTATTTCTCCCATATTGCCGTACACAGGGCTGAGATTGTTGTCTAAATTCTTTACGGTGTTTACATTCTTTACGCTAAACTGGGTTCCGATAATTTCCAAAGTCTGGTCTATGCAGTCGTTTATATTAAAAAAGTCGTATTTTTCAGACCTTGACTGCCTTGAAAAAGCGAGCAGGTTTTCGACTATGTGCTTGCATCTTGTCCCTCCTTTTGACGCCGTGTCTATCCACCTGTCCTTCTTTTTTTCCGTCTTTAGAATATCCTCGAGGAGAGATTTGATTTTACAAAGGCATTCGGAATTCGTGATTTCCTTTTCGCAAAGCTGAATCAAATGATTGCACTTTGTCTCGTCAAAATGCTCAAGGTCGGTTATTAGCTGAAGATTTGTCACGACTCCCGTGAGAGGGTTGTTAATCTCGTGGGCGACTCCGCCCGCAAGCTGTCCCAGCGCCGCCATTTTTTCCGATTGGAAAAGCTGTGCCTGTGTCTGCTCGAGTTTTAGAGACGTGTTTTCAAGTTTTATTTTTCGCTCTTCCGTAAGTATGGAATTTTCTGTTGCGATGCCAATCTGCGCCGCTATAATGGACAAAATCTCTATATCCGTTTCCTCAAAGCTTTTCCCGTCTTTTTTATTCATACTGATTATGACGCCAAGGGACTGAGCTTTTGATATTACGGGGATTACGACCATATCGAGCTCCTCGGGAAGGATGTCAATGAGTTTATCTCTCATCTTCATTTCCGGGGGCAACATTTCCCCGGCTTTCATCTTGTTCCTGAGATAGGGCTGTTTCTGCATCAGGACGAATCGGGCAATGTCGAATTCATCCGGTTCGTGATATTCCAAAAGGGTGTTTATGCCTCCTCCCGTGCCGTAATTGTGGCTGAGCTTTCCTGTTTTCTTGTCTGCAATGAGAAGGGTATGCGCTTCACAGGGTATCATTTCATTTATTCCTTCTATGGAAACTTTAAGCATCTCCTTAAAATCAAGTGTTGCACAAATGAGATTGCCGAGCTCGCTTGTTTTCTTCAATTCATTAAGGAGTTCTCTGTTGAAATCGGCGACAGTCATATATTTTCTCGCGTTCCAAAGACTTATTGAAAGAAGCTCGGTGATTCTTTTGATAATCGTGAAAAGGCGCGGTGTAATTCTTATACCTTTTTTATTCTCATCGATTGAAATAAAGAGGAAACCGGTCACCATATCCCTGAATAGCACCGGAAATATCGCAAGCGAGTTGATACGGGCGTTTTCAGCCGCCTTTTTGATATTACCTTCCGGGAGTTTTGAAATATCTTCGATATATAAATCTTCCTTTTTTTCCACGAGATGTCTTGACAGTTCGAAATCCTTTACGTCCCATTCGGGGATATTGCCGTAAATGTCTTTGGATATTCCTCTGCTATCGATATGGCGCGCATGATTATTGTCGTCGATTTCGAAGTATGAGCATTTATCGACGGGAAGTTTGTTTTTGATCTCGTCGAGTACTATTTTCACTATTTTTGAAAAATTCAGTGATGAAACAATATCCTTTGTTATGTTGGAAATTATTTCAAGATCGACTTCCTTTTCAGTGAGTTTATCGATGGTAAATTGCTCGCGTTTGACGAGATTGAACTTAGTGGTGAGCTTTTTGATCATCATACTGAAATTTTCCATTCTGATGGGCCTGATCATACAGGCGGCAAAGCTGTCTATTTTGAAAAATGACCTCGCTTCATCGGCGTGGAGAATGTCGGTTACGATTACGACATATGTTTCAGCGTATTCTTGCCTCACAGACCTGTAAAAATCAGTGGAAGAACCATCCTTTTGTGAATAGGGCACGACTGTCACGGCGAATTCACCGAACTGTTTTACAAGTTCGATTCCCTCTGTCGCATTACGCGCATAGAAGATATCAAGGCAATATTCGCGGCAGATTTCCGTAAATTTGTCACCCCATTCCTGAGTGAAGTCTCCGATTATGAGAATTTTGTTGTTTTCGTTGAACGCTCCCTCATAGGGGGAGATTTTCATTACATTTTCAAAGGATTCCATAATGTTTATAAATTTCTTAAAGTAAAAGTTATTTTTGATTTTATAATTTAGGAAAAGCTTTTTGTCAAAGCGATTAAATATGGGAAATCCTGAAATGTCTTTTATCTTACTGATTTATCGCGATGCGGGGACAGTTGACATCGCACAGTGCAATGTTTAAAGTAGAACAATATAAATGGCTGTTATTCATCGGGAAATGGGCTCAAAATATTGTTACAGGTAAATGATGAAACTATTATCGGGGTATGAGATGAAGAAGATTGTTTTGCCTTTTTTGCTCTTGTTTTCTGTTTTTGTTCTTTCCTGTTCAAAAGAGGAAATAGCTCTCGAGCGTGTGCGAATAGCTTTTTTGAATAATGATCTGCATCAGCTTGCCGCGTATGTGGCACTTGACAAGGGTTTCTTTACACAGCAGGGGCTTCAGGTTGAAGTCGCGGGGATTTTCAAGGCGGGTCCCGAAGAGATGTCCGCATTCGGCGCAGGTGAAATAGACGTGGGGTATGTGGGGCTTGCGCCCGCGACCATAGCGAATGCAAACGGCGCCGCAGATGTGGTCTTTTTGGCACAGGCAAATACTGAAGGGTCATCGATAATCGTCAGTCCTCATATTGATATTTCAAAGGGCGTTAGTGCGTTGTCCGGTCTAACGGTTGCCGTGCCCGGCAAGGGGACGGTGCAGGATTTTCTTTTGCAGAGAGCGATAGAAAAATGGAAGATTGACCCAAAGCCGTCACAGATAGTGTTGAAACCACCCGAAATGCAGTTTGCCCTCAATAACGGCGATATCGATGCTTTTATAGCGTGGCAGCCCTATCCGGCAAGAATCGTAAGGAAAGGGAAAGGCGTATCATTAGTTGATTCGGGCGAGATATGGGAGAATCATCCCTGCTGTATTCTCGTAGGAAACAGAAAATTTGTCGAGGATGATTTTTCCAGGGCGCTTAAAATAATAAAGGTCCATACAATGGCTACGGAATTTATTATCGCCAATCCTGAAAAGGCTGTTGAAATCGGAGTCCGCTATACGGGAATGGAAGAAGACACTATCAAAGAGGCGATGAAAAAGATAAAATACAATTATTATCCCAACATAAAAGCAACAAGAGAGTATTTAGAATTTCTTATAAAGTTCGGCTATGTAAAAGAAAACGATTCCGAAGGTTTTATAAAAAGGTTTATTAATGAGGACTTATGGACAGGGTTTTAACTTTTTCGGCAAGTGGTTTCCTTTTGTCAAACCGCTCCTGTTTCTTCTGATAATCTTAGAAATCTTATCTCTTGGCGGTGTTATATCCGAAAACATTTTCCCCGCGCCGCACAGGATACTGAAGGGCGTTGCCGAGCTTATATTGACGGGAATGCCTCCCGGTTTTATGCTCTATGACCATTTCGCGGGAAGCATTGTAAGGGTTTTCGCGGGATTTGCGGCGGCATTCGCGATTGCCTTTCCTCTGGGAATACTGATGGGAAGGTACGGAAAAATCCGCGATTACCTTTCTCCCGTGGTGGAAATACTTCGTCCCGTGCCGCCTCTCGCGTGGCTTCCTATTTCCGTATTGTGGTTTGGGCTTGGAATAGTGTC
This sequence comes from uncultured bacterium, assembly GCA_964549305.1. Taxonomy (GTDB): domain Bacteria; phylum Schekmanbacteria; class GWA2-38-11; order GWA2-38-11; family J061; genus J061. The sequence goes on along the minus strand of CAZJVM010000044.1, from coordinate 15,778 downwards.
CAAAAGTTTTCTGATTTTTCTCGGGGCTTTTTTTCCGCTTCTTTCAAATACGCTTCTCGGTGTTTCTTCGATAGAAAAAGAAATCGTGGAAGGCGCAATGACTCTTGGCGCGAGCAAAAGGGATATTCTTCTCAAGGTGGTAATTCCTTCCTCTCTGCCTTCGGTTTTTACGGGCGCGAGGATAGGAATGGGCATTGGATGGATGACTCTTGTCGCCGCGGAATTGACGGGAGTGAAGAGCGGTTACGGATTAGGTTATATGATTATGACGGCAAGAGACCTTCAGAGGATTGACCTCGTTTTTTCAGGAATGCTCGTGATTGGAGTGACAGGGCTTTTAATAGATCTCTTTATAGGATTTCTCGAGAAGCGGATATTGAGATGGAAGTCGGTTTCGTAGAAGTTTAGCGGGACGGTTTGAAAATATGCTAAAGATAGAGAATGTAAAGAAAGGGTTTCCAAATTTAAATGGCGGGACTTCGCTTCAGGTTATCTCGGATATTTCTCTTCATATAGAGAAGGGAAACTTTATTTCGATAATGGGACCCAGCGGTTGCGGTAAATCCACTCTCCTTCGCATTCTTGCGGGACTTGAGGAACCGGATTCGGGAAGTGTGCGCGTGAACGGAGAGACACTCGACGCGCCGGGCAGGGGAATGGTGCTCATTTCCCAAAAAAGCGACCTTTTGCCCTGGAGGACAGTTACGGGAAACATTGAATTCGGCCTTGAACTAAAGGGCGTAGAGCAATCAGAAAGGCGCGGGAGGGCAAAGGAGTTGACAGATCTTTTCGGGCTCGGGGAATTCGAAAATTATTATCCCTCTCAGCTTTCGGGAGGAATGGCAAGAAAGGTTTCTTTTCTGCGGGCAATGGTGACATCACCTGAAGTGATTTTTATGGACGAGCCTTTTGTATTCCTTGACAGGGAGATGAGCATAGAGCTTCAGGAATTTCTCCAAAGCGGATGGCTTAAGTCTAAATGCACTATCGTTCTAGTGAGTCACAGTATTGACGAAGCGCTTTTTCTTGCGCAACGCCTGGTTGTCTTTTCGCCGAGACCCGCGGAAATAAAGAATGAGATAAAAATAGACCTTCCCTATCCGAGAGACAGGTACTGTGATGATTTCAAGAATTTCAGATCGGAGGTTGAAGTAATTATGAAGGATAAAAAGTGAGGCATAATGGAAAACCGTTTCTCATCCGTTATTTACTCTATTCTGGTTCACGCCGGATTACTTGCCCTCTTTGTATTTTCAATGAACTTTTCCGTTCCTGATGTGCCGGAAAAATTCAAGGTAATGGTTTATGACATTCCAAAAAGCGTACTGAATTCTGAAAAACCCCCTGATAATACGTCACTTCTTTCCGACAGGGATTCATCGGGCGCGTCTAAATTCGGAGAGGAAGTTAAGCGCCCTCCTATGCGGGGACTTAAAAAAGGTATTAACGAGCCTGAAACTCCTCCTCCTCTGCCCTCTGCGAAAGCGCCCTCTCTTCCCGTGCCTTCGATACCACCTCTTCCGCCTTTGCAGGGTAAAAGCGCAAGTTCCGGCAGAGCTGAAAAAACGGTTCCGGCGCAGAAGGGGAAAAGTAGCGGAGTTGATAAAAAAGCGTTAAATAAAGAAGGAATCTATAAAGGTGAGAAGAAGGGAATTGACAAGGGAAATGAAGGCAGGGAGAAGGGCGAAACTATTCCGGAAGATAAGAAAAAAGAGCTTGAAAGACTGCTTGCCGCCGTAAGGAAAACTCCTCCTGTTAAAGGAAGCAAAGGAAGCCCTCCCGCATTCGGAATTGACGAGGAAAGGCTTTCCAGGTTTGCGGGAATCAGGAAGGGGCTTGGCGGAGAGGATGAGGAGGGTGAAGGCGGTATCGGAACATTGCCGTCAACGGGAAAAATAGTCAGTCTCGACACGAAGGACTTTAAATATTTCTCCTATTTCAGGCATATTAAGGAATTAATCGAAGGTGTATGGGTTTACCCGAAAGTTGCAAAGGAAAGAGGAATTGCCGGAAGCCTTGTTATACAGTTTACAATCGATTTGGAAGGAAATCTTGTGAGCGCCAAAGTTTTAAAATCATCGGGGTACTTTTTCCTCGACGATGCTGCCGTAGGCGCGCTCAGGGATGCATCACCCTATCCGCCTCTGCCGAAGAGATGGAAACAGGATTCCGTTACTATTGCCGGAAATTTTACATATTTTTTATACGGCCTGCCCTGATACTTTCCTGAAGCTCCGGTCAAATCCCTTATTTTGCTTGAAAATATGATTCTATTTCAATAATTATGCATCTTCATATAATAAAAAGAATACTTCTTATCCAAAGAAAGGCGCTGAAATGATAGCTGAGATTATTTCAATAGGCACTGAATTGTTGCTTGGGCAGATAGTTGACACAAACGCGAAATACCTGTCCCAAAAACTCGCCGAAATCGGAGTCAAAGTTTGTTTCAGGCAGACAACAGGCGACAATGTGGAGCGAATAAAGGAAACCATCGTCTATGCCCTTAAAAGATCGGACTTTATAATACTATCAGGCGGGTTAGGGCCTACGGGAGACGACTGCACTAAGACGGCAGTTGCCGAATTGGCGGAAAAACCTCTTCTCCTGAATGAAGATGCCCTTAAAAAGCTGAAAAATATTTTTGACATACGCGGTCTGAAGATGTCGGAGAATAATAAAGTGCAGGCTTATTTTCCTGAAGGCGCGCAATTGATTGAAAATAAAAACGGCACTGCCGCGGGATTTATCTGCGGGATTGACGGGAAAAGGATTGCCGCGCTTCCCGGAGTCCCTTCGGAATTTTTGCAGATGACGGAAGATTCAATTATTCCTCTCCTCGCGAAAGAATCGGGCGCGGGCACTGTTATCAAATCAAGAGTACTCAAGACAATAGGAATGTCGGAATCGCGTCTTGCCGAAATCCTCGAGGATATATTCAATGAGAATACAAACCCATCGTTGGCATACCTCGCGGGCGAGTCGGGAGTTTCCGTGAGAATTACGGCAATGGCGCAAAAGGGAGAGGAATCGGAAAGATTGATAGCGGGACTCGAAGAGAAGATAAGGGAGAGAATCGGGAATCTCATATACGGCACCGACGATGAAACCATAGAGGAGTCCGTTGGAAAACTTCTTTCCGGTAAAGGGTTCAGCCTTACAGTTGCCGAATCGTGCACGGGAGGACTGATAGGGCACACCATAACAAATGCGGCAGGCGCGTCCCGGTATTTTGAAAGAGGCTATATTACATACAGCAATCGTGCCAAGACGGAAATGCTTTCTGTTCCGGCGGATTTGATAGAGGAAAAAGGGGCGGTTTCCGGCGAAGTTGCCGTAGAGATGGCAAGAGGCGCAAGACTGAAAGCGGGCGCCCATATTGGAATCGGAGTAACAGGCATTGCAGGTCCCGGAGGAGGCACTGATGAAAAACCAGTGGGGCTTGTATATATCGCCATTTCCGCGGAAGATTACGAAAAAGTGAAGGAGTATCGTCTCGGACGGGAAAGGCAGAGGAATAAGCGCCTTACATCGCTTCTTGCGGTGAATATGCTGAGACTGTATCTTACGGGAAAGGACTAATGAAATATATCTTTCATTCTACCTGTGAAGAGGAGACAATAAAGCTTGGGGAAGAAGTGGGAAAGCATCTGAGAGGAGGAGAGATGCTCGCTCTTTCGGGAGACCTTGGTTCGGGGAAAACATATTTTACAAAAGGTGTGGCTAAGGGTCTGGGAGTTGACTGCGATGAAGTTGTAAGCCCCACATACACCTTAGTCAATGAATATGAAGGACGCATCAAAATGTATCATTCCGATTTTTACAGAATAGACAGTTCCCGGGAAATTGAAACAACGGGACTGTGCGATTTTTTCGGTGATGAGGATTGCGCCATAATAGTGGAATGGGCTGAAAAAGTTGAATCAATGCTTCCCGAAGAAAGACTGAAGATATTTATCCGTTGCGACGGTGAAAAAAAGAGAAAGTTTGAATTTGTCGATTCCCGCGGATTCAACGGGCATATAATCAGGGCATTAAAGGGATGGAGTGGCAATTGAAGGTAATCATATCGCATATAAACACTGATTTTGACGGGTTTGCTTCAATGGTTGCCGCATCGATACTTCATCCCGGCGCGAAACTCGTTTTTCCGGGCTCGCAGGAAAGAATGTTGAGGGAGTTTCTTAAGAAGGAGGGCAGACATTTTAAAGTTGCCAAGGCAGGGGATATTGATATTTCACGGATTTCCGCCCTTGTCCTTGTAGATGTGAGGAAAATTGGGAAAATAGGTCCGTTCAGGGAAATTGTCCGGAAGAAGGGTGTTAAAATCCATATATATGACCATCATCCTTCAAGCGCGTCGGCAATAAAGGCACACAAGGAAATCATAAAAAAGAGAGGCGCCACGACAACGATTATGACTGAAATTCTGCGCAGAAAGAAGGCCGTTATCTCAAAGAAACAGGCAACGGTTATGATAATGGGAATTTATGAGGAAACCGGATGCCTCACATATTCGTCCACTACCGCGGAAGACCTTAAAGCGGTAATCTGGCTGCTTGAAAAGGGTGCTGATTTAAAAAGGGTGAGGGAATATTTCAGGCGGGAGATGAGTGAGGGACAATTGAGCATATTGAGTCAGTTGCTTTCCTCTTCATCGGTTATCAGAAGAAAAAAGCTGAAATTCGCCATTTCCACGGCAACGGAGAATTCATACGTGGACGATGCGGCAGTTTCAGTGAGCCGCGCAATGGATATAAAAGGATATGACGCCATTACCTCCTTAATAAGAATGGATGAGAGGATTCATCTTATTGTGAGAAGTTCGACAGAGTTGTTTGACTGCTCTAAATTAGCTTCCCTTTTCGGCGGAGGCGGACACGGTTTTGCCGCGTCTGCGGTTATAAAGGATATTGCCGTTGCGGAAGCGACTGACGTAATAAGAAAGTTTTTTGAAAACCTGATTCCGTCTAAAAGTCGCGCGTACGAATTGATGGCACCTTTGCCCCTTACCATAGAAGCAAAGGCAAAAATGAAGGACGCTTTGCTGTCCATTAACAGGCTTCATTTTAACGTGGCGCCGGTAGTGTCAAAAGGGGGCAGGGTAATAGGAATCGTTAACAGAAAAACCCTTGAGAAAGCTGTAAATCATGGAATGGGCGGTGATACAGTGGGAAAATACGTCAATTATAACTATGCATCGGTGAGTTACGATTCTCCCGCGCAGGATGTTATCAATGTAATGATAAGGGAAAACATTCCCTTCGTTACAGTTACTAAAAAGGACGAGCTTCAGGGAGTAATCACGAGGAGTGACCTTATAAAGTATATGTCGGAAAACCGCTTTCACTCTGATTTTGAGGATGCCGGCGAAATGAAATTCACACTTGGAAGAGAGGATTACTTCAGGGAGAGAAATATAAGGAGAATCGTGGAAGAGAGAATGACAAAGGATTTTCTGCAGTCCTTTGAAACAATAAGGAAAATAGCTGACAGAAAAAATGTCAATGCCTATCTCGTAGGCGGAATAGTCCGTGATATTTTAATCGGGGAAAACAATTTCGATGTTGATATTGTTCTTGAGCGCGAAGGAATTGCCTTTGCGAAGGAGTTTGCTAAGAAGACTTCAGGCAAGGTAAAAAGTCACGGAAGATTCGGTACGTCGTCGGTTTTTTTGCCGTCGGGGCACAGAATTGATTTTGCCACGGCGCGCACGGAGTTTTATGAATCTCCGGCAGAACTTCCCGTTGTTTTTCCCGGTTCCCTGAAGAGAGACCTCTATAGAAGGGATTTTTCTATAAACGCGCTGGCGGTGCGGATTAACGGCAAACCGCCTTTTGTTCTCGTGGATTATTTCGGAGGGCAAAGAGATTTAAAAGACAAGGTGATTCGAATACTTCACAGTTTGAGTTTTGTGGAAGACCCCACGAGAGCTTTTCGCGCCCTTCGCTTTGAAGCGAGACTTGGATTTAAAATCGGAAAGCAGACTCTTGCTCTCTTGAAAGATTCCATATCAAAAGGGGTTTTCGGCAAGGTTTCGGGCAAAAGGATACTCGCGGAATTAATACTCATTTTAAATGAAAAGAAAAATCAACAGATTCTCAAAAGAATGTGGGAATTGGGACTTCTTGAAGCAATAAGCCCTCATTTGTCCTTCGATTCCCGCAATGAGGATATATTTAAAAAGGTTGAAAAGGTCCTTGACTGGTGCGAGATTGCTTTTCCCGAAAAGAGGATTACGCATTGGCAGATTTATTTTATGTGTCTTTGCGCGCGCCTTGATAAAATCAAACTTAAAACCGTTGGTGACAGGCTTTCTATTCCCGCATCGTTAAGAAAAAAACTGCGAGTGGTGATTGAAACGGAATCAGTGATACGGGCGCTTGAAAAAGCGGCAAAACCCTCCTCTGTATATGCAGTGTTAAAAGGGCTCAATACAGAGGTAATCCTATTTGTAATGGCTGTTGCGAAGAGGGAAACAGTAAGAAAGCGCATAACCGGTTTTTTGACCAGTTACAACAAAATTAAAAACACGATTAACGGAGATGACCTCAAAAAAATGGGCATTTCCGAAGGTCCTCTCTATTCCAAAATACTTTCGGAAATACACAGCTATCGACTTGACGGACTTATAAGCGACAAGAAGGGCGAAATCCGCTTAGCGGAAAAAATATACCGGGAGTATAAGGGCAATTAGCGCTTTTATTCCTTGTTTTGAGCATCGACCACGGCGATTGACGTCATATTCACAATGTCGTTTACTTCGCACTCTCTCTGCAGTACGTGCATCGATTTGCTCAATCCCACAAGAATCGGGCCTATGACTTCAGCGCCTCCCAATCTCTGCATAAGCTTATACGCGATGTTTCCTGAGGCAAGGTCCGGGAATATGAGAATATTTGCTCCGCCCTTTATGTTGCTAAAAGGGTAAGTGTTGTTTATTATCTCCGGGACTACCGCGGTGTCTGCCTGCATTTCGCCGTCGATTACTATGTCAGGCCTTTTTTCCCTTACGATTTGCACCGCTTTTTTAACCTTTTCCGCTTCGGGATGTTTCGTGCTTCCGAAATTGGAGAAGGAAAGCATTGCGACTTTCGGGTCTAAATCAAAGTCCTTTGCAAAATCCGAAGCGCATATTGCGATTTCAGCAAGGTCCTTATGGTCGGGAGTGATGTTGACGGTGGTGTCACCGAAGAGAAATACTTTTTCCTTGACGAAAAGGAAATAAAGACCGCAAACTTTGTTCAACCCCTCTCTCTTTTTCACTATCTGAAGAGCAGGCTTTATCGTTGCGGGATAATGCTGTGTTATTCCCGATACGAGTCCGTCGGCATCTCCGGAGTTTACCATCATGGAACCGAATACATTGGGATTTTGCATCATTTCTTTCGCTTCCACAAGTGTTACGCCGTTCCTTTTTCTGATTTCGTGGAGTTTCTCCACATAAGTCGACAATTTATTCGAGGCTTTCGGGTTGATTATTTTGACACCTTTAAGGTTGAGATTGTGCTCTTTGACAATTTCGTTTATTTTTTTCTCGCTTCCTAACAAAATGGGTCTGGCTATTTTTTCATCGATGAGGATGTGTGACGCCCTGATTATCTTTTCGTTTTCACCTTCGGGGAAAACTATTTTTTTAGGTTTCGATTTTGCCTTGCTTCTGATTGTCCTTACAATCTCCTTTGATCTTCCGAGTCTTGCTTCAAGCTGTTTTTTGTATTCTTCGGGGTCAATCTTTATCCTTGCCACTCCGCTTTTTATTGCCGCCATTGCCACTGCGGGCGCTTCCCATAAAAGCACTCTCGGGTCGAAGGGTTTTGGAATGATGTATTCTGTGCCGAATTTGAGCTCATTGATTCCGTATGCCCTCAAGACCGATTCCGGGACATCCTCTTTGGCAAGCTGGGCAAGTGATTGTGCCGCGGCAACCTTCATTTCCATATTGATTGATTTTGCCCTCACATCGAGAGCGCCCCTGAAAATAAATGGAAATCCAAGGACATTGTTTACCTGATTGGGATAATCCGAGCGTCCTGTGGCAAATATGAGGTCGTCTCTCGCGTCATGGGCATCTTCATAGCTTATTTCCGCGTCGGGGTTTGCCATTGCAAAAACGATTGGATTGTCATTCATTGATTTCAGCATTTTTTTGGATACGCAGTCCTTTACCGAAACACCCACGAATATGTCCGCGCCTTTCATTGCTTCTTCAAGGGTCCTGCATTTTGTATTGGAGGCTAAACGCTCCTTGTATTTGTTCATACCCTCTTTTCGCCCTTTATAGATTGTGCCGCGGGAGTCGCACATTATGATATTTTCAAGCTTTACTCCCATCTCAATATAAAGTTCCGCACAGGCGATTCCTGCCGCCCCCGCACCGTTATAAACAACCTTTACCTTGCTTATGTCTTTGCCTGTTATTTCCAGAGCGTTAAGCAATGCCGCGGCGGATATGATTGCGGTACCGTGCTGATCATCGTGAAATACGGGAATTTCGAGCTCTTTTTTCAGAGTTTCTTCGATATGGAAACAATCAGGCGCTTTTATGTCCTCAAGGTTTATGCCGCCGAATGTGGGTTCCATTAACTTTACAGCGGTAATGATATCATCCGGGTTTTTTGAGTTTATTTCGATATCAAATACATCGATGTCGGCAAATGTTTTAAAAAGAACTCCTTTGCCTTCCATAACGGGTTTTCCCGCGAGGGCACCGATGCATCCCAATCCTAAAACCGCTGAACCGTTTGAAACTACGCCTACAAGATTTCCTTTTGCTGTGTATTCGTAAGCCTTCTCGGCATCCTTTTCAATCTCGAGACAGGGAACTGCCACTCCGGGAGTGTATGCTAAAGAAAGGTCTCTCTGGGTCTGACAAGGTTTGGTCGAAGAAACTTCTATTTTACCCTTTCTCCCCTTAGAGTGATATTCAAGTGCTTCTGTTTTTAAAGTCATTTTATCTCTCCTTAACGTGTACAGGGACAGGATTGAAAAAGCATCATGTCTCTAAGTTCATTATAAAAAATCAAAGAATTAGTTTACTATAAATTGGTTTTTATACCTGCTTTTTTCTCTTGTCAATTGTACTTATTTTCCCGCGTAAAGATCCGTGTTTTTGAGCGCCGCATTGACAAAAGCTTTAAAAAGCGGATGTGCTTTCAGAGGTTTGGATTTAAATTCCGGGTGAAACTGCGATGCCACAAACCAGGGATGTTCTTTAAGCTCTATAATTTCAACATAGGTGTTTTCCGGAGAAACCCCCGAAAACCTCACCCCTTTTTTTTCAAAAAGCTCTCTGTATTCATTGTTGAACTCATAACGATGCCGGTGTCTCTCGTGTATGGATTCTTCTCCGTATGCCTCGAATGCTTTTGTATCCTTAGTTATTTTGCAGGGGTAGGATCCGAGACGCATCGTCCCTCCCTTTTCCTTTACATCCTTCTGCGATGACATAATATGAATGACATCGTGAGACGTTTTCCCGGAAAACTCAGAACTGTTGGCTCCCTCGAGGTTGCATAGATTCCTCGCAATATCGATGCTCGCTACCTGCATTCCGAGACAGATGCCGAGAAAAGGAATTCCGTTTTCACGCGCGTAAGTTGACGCCTTTATCTTTCCCTCTATGCCTCTTTCGCCGAAACCTCCGGGCACGAGTATTCCGTCTGCGCCGGAAAGGTGTTTCTCGATGGGGTCATTAATGAGGTTTTCCGACTCGACCCACTTGATCTCGACTTCCGTATCATTGGCAATTCCGCTGTGGACGAGGGCTTCCGAAAGACTTTTATATGATTCCGTGAGGTCTATATATTTTCCTACTATCGCGATTGTGACCTTGTATGTGGGATTCTTTATTTTTTCTACTATTTCTTCCCATTGTTCAAGGGATGGGTTTTTTGCGTCTATTTGCAGTATGTCGAATATAATTTTGTCCAATCCCTCTTTATGAAAAATAAGAGGAACTTCGTATATTGTTTCCACGTCTATTGCTGTGATTACGGCTTCTTTCGCCACATTACAGAACAGACTTATCTTTGATTTAATGTCATCAGGCAATTCCTTTGATGTCCTGCAAAGAATTATATCCGGTTGAATTCCCAATGACCTTAGTTCCTTTACGCTGTGCTGTGTCGGTTTTGTTTTGAGTTCGCCTGCTTTTCCTAAAAAGGGGATGAGTGTCAGGTGAATAAAAAGTGAATTGCCTCTTCCAAGCTCAACACCAAGCTGTCTTATAGTTTCGAGAAATGGCTGGCTTTCGATGTCTCCGACGGTACCTCCGATTTCAACGATGACAATGTCGTTTGAATCGGCAAGGTTGAGGATATTTTTTTTTATTTCATCGGTTACGTGCGGAATGACCTGAACGGTGCCACCGAGATAATCTCCTCTCCGTTCCTTTCTTATAACAGTGTTGTAAATCTGCCCGGAAGTGAAATTGTTTTCCTTTTTCATTACCGAAGAGATGAATCTTTCATAATGTCCGAGGTCAAGGTCTGTTTCAGCGCCGTCATCGGTAACATAGACTTCGCCGTGCTGAAAAGGGTTCATAGTCCCCGGGTCAACATTTAGATAAGGGTCGAGTTTGAGAAGCGTTGCTTTGATTCCTCTGCTTTCGAGAAGTGCGCCTATTGACGCTGCCGCCAGTCCTTTTCCCAGCGACGAAACAACACCGCCGGTAACGAAAATAAACTTAGTTTTCATTTTACGTAATAAACCTTTCAATTGATATTAAATCTTCGGGTGTATCGACACTCAAAGGATTGTATTTTGTTTCAAGCACTTTAATCTTGAAGCCGTTTTCTAAAATTCTCAACTGTTCGAGTGATTCGGCAATCTCGAGAGGGGAAGGGGAGAGTGAGGAAAATACCGGCAGGAAATCCTTTTTAAAGGTGTAAATCCCAATGTGCTTATAAAGCAAAATATCTTCCCTTACTGTTTTATTTATATATGGTATAGGAAACCTGGAGAAATACAAAGCAAAATCATTTTTGTCCGTTACTACCTTTACCACATTTATATCTTCGATTTCATTTTTTTCGGTTATGGCTTTCTTAAAAGTGTATACAGAGGCATCATCGGACTGTTTCATTTCTCTGACGGAAATATCGATAATGGCGGGGTCAATGAGAGGTTCGTCTCCCTGAAGGTTGACGATTATCTGTGAATCGGTTTCCGATGACGCTTCCGCCACTCTGTCCGTGCCTGAATGATGTGATGTGGAAGTCATTACCGCTTTAAATCCGTGATGATTTACCACATCGGCAATTTTATCGCTGTCAGTGGCAACGAGCACTTCGGAAATTTCCTTTGCCATCGACGCTCTTTCGGCGACGTGGATAATCATTTCCTTGTTTTTGATTTTAGCGAGAGGTTTCCCCGGGAAGCGGCTTGAACCATACCTTGCAGGAATAATAACCGATGCTTTCATTATTTCTAAATCTTAAAAATGTTACAAGTCACAGGGCGAAGATAAAAAGAATTTTTAATATGCGGATTGTATAACTTCCGAGAAAAAATATCCACTTCCCGATTTCATACAATCATATCATAAAGTTTTTTGAATTGAAAGATGTCGAATTCTTCCGCTCTCGATGAAAAATTCAGTTTGCACGCCGAAGTTAACTTGTTTTCGATTATTTTTAAGGCGTCATCTTCAACTATCTCCCTGATATTATTACGGATAGTTTTTCTGCGATGGGAGAAACAGAGCTTCATAAAGTTGAGAAAATTATCTTCATTTTTAACTGAAACAAGAGGCATTTTCAGAGTTTTCATCTTAATCACCGTTGATTCGACTTTTGCCGGAGGAGAGAAACTTTTTCCGGAAACATTATACATTTTTGAAATATCAAAAAACATTCCGAATGCAAGAGAGGGATATCCGTATTGACTGTCGCCTTTTTTTGCCGCAATTCTGTCCGCCAACTCCTTTTGAATAAGAAAGGTAATGTCGGAAATTATCTTTCTGTGCTCAATGAGCATAAAGAGTATTTGCGAGGAAATATTGTAAGGTATGTTTCCCGTTATTCTTATTGTTTTCTTCTTTGCACAGAGGAGGTTTTCCGCAATCTCTGCGAAATCAGCTTTGAGGATGTCCTCCTTTAATATGGTGCAGTTATCAAAGCCCGCGAATTTTTCTTTTGAAATTTCGAAAAGCCGTCTGTCCGTTTCCACTGCAGTGATTGCCGCGCCGCTTTGCGCGAGCAAAGAGGTAAGTTGTCCGCTTCCGCACCCTATTTCTATGAAGGAATCCTTCGGGCGTGGATTAATAATGGAAATTATTTTTTTCAGAATTCGCGGATTATTCAGGAAATGCTGTCCAAGTGATTTTTTCGCGTGAATTTTTTTTCCAAAATTATTGCCGCTCATATTATTCATTTTTGTCCGTTGTGATTTCTTCAAAAAGTCCGTTGAACGCGTCATAAACATCGTTGACTGATATGCCTTTGAGACAGCGAAGGTCGTCACATCTTCTTTTGTAACAGTCGCTGCAGTTGAATTGTTTGCGCACTGTCCTGTAGTTCCCCCAATAGGGTCCGTTTTTCAACGGACTGCTCGGTCCGTATATCCCAACCGTGGACGCGCCTAAAAGCGCGGCAAGGTGAAGCGGTCCTGTGTCAGGGCCGATTAATATGCCTGTATGGGCAAGAATTACGGCAAGTTCCCTGATTGACGCGTTTAGAATTAGTCGCGGTTTATTCTCTGTCTTTTCCGCAATATTTGAAATAAGTTCTTCTTCGTTTTTTCCTGCAATCAATAAAATATCCGCATCTTGCCGTTGAGAGATTTTTTCAATCAGCTGCGCGTAGTTTTCGCTTCCCCACAATTTACTCTGCCAGCCTCCTCCGGGATATATGCCGACGATTGTCTTTTTCATCTCTGTTATATTATATTTTTTCAGAACACTTTCCTTCAATTCATTTGCGCCAAGCATTTCCGGAGTGCATTCAAAATTGCCAATCTTTCCGCCAATGCCAATGCTTTTGAGAAGAGAGTAATTTTTTTCGATGACGTGGATATCTTTGCCCGGCGGGGAATAATGTTTTTTAATGAAGATTCTGTTTAAAGGTTCACGAAGATATTCTTTTTCAAATCCGGCGGAAGTTTTCGCTCCCGAAAGATAAGCGAATATTCCGCTTTTTATCAATCCCTGAAAATCTATTGCGATATCATAGTTTCTTTTATTCATTTTTTCTTTTGTCTTTAAAAAATCTTTACTTGCGGAAATGGCAAGTGAAGGATTGAAAATATCCCTTCTCCATTTTTTTGTGTCAATTTCAATGAGAGAATCAATTAGCGGTGATTTTTTCAGAATTTCGGAAGACCTTTTCTCCACTATCCAATCTATGATGGCATTTGGATATTTTTCGCGTATGGCAAAGACAGAAGGCAGTGTGTGGATTATATCGCCCAATGCCCCGAGTCTCACAATAAGGATTGAAGGAGTATCCGGCAAAGAAAATTTAGGTGTCATCGATTATGGTTTAAAATGTTGACGTTAAATAATCCGGAGTCTGATTTAAAACAAATATTTGTCAAATATGACCGCTGTCCAGGACATTTTTAAAAGGGTCTTTTAGAAAGTTTAACATTTTGATTTTATTGAAGTCATTAAATTTATGAAAAATGGGGTAGTTTATTGAAATAAATGCCGGCACCACGACATTCTTTTGTCTGTGTATTCTGTGTGTTCAGTGGTTTATGGTTTTGATTTAATTTTTAACCACAGAATGCACGGGACACACTGAATTATTCTTACTTTTGTGCGTGTAGATATTGTCACTGTGGATCTACAGTAAATATTTATTGGGTTGATATCTTATTGATAATTTTTAAAAATTACATTTTGGACAGATATGATCAATTTTCAGCAATCATTATGACTTACAGACAAATTTTTGTTCAGCCAATGATTAGCTCTTTGCCTTAAACTTGCCGCAAATAAAATATAAACTGAACAAAGAGAACGGCTTTATTTATAAGACTTTTTATGGTTATTAGAATTGGAAGTAAATAAAATCCTGCTGACTTCCGCCAAATCCGGCAATAACCATAATAATTACATAATACAATCCCCAGCGTAAAAACTTTGGAATCCGGACATTGTCCATTTGCAAAGCATGCTGTTTATCCCGCTGCAGCCATTCAACTAAAACAAAAATTAATATCAGAACATTAAGTATTGAGGAAGAAATATCAGGTAATGAAAATAACGATGCTGAAAACATGCGGGAAATATAAACTAAGGCATCGGAAATACTCTTTGATCTAAAAAATACCCAGGCAATAACGGTGATAAAAAAGGTTGAAAAAATCTGAAAACTTTCTTTAATGCCGGGAAGTAATTTACCTTCTGCAACAGTATCCTGGTTTTTTCTGTTTAGCCCAAAAAGAAGAAGAGGGATAAAATATATTGCATTGATAAAACCCCATGCGATAAATGTCCAGTTAGCACCGTGCCAAAATCCGCTTACCACAAAGATTACAAAGGTGTTTCTTATTTTAACCAGATTATTACCGCGACTCCCTCCGAGCGGGATATAAACGTAATCGCGAAACCATGTTGAAAGTGATATATGCCATCTGCGCCAGAATTCGGCAATATCCCTTGAAAAATAGGGAAAAGCAAAATTCCTCATAAGGTTAAAGCCAAACAATCTTGCAGTCCCGATTGCTATGTCCGAATATCCGGAAAAATCACAATATATTTGAAAGGCAAAAAAAACAGCGCCAATAAGCAATGTGCTGCCTGAATAATGACCACTATTCGCAAAAATATCGTTAACAAATACTGCACAATTATCTGCTATGACAACTTTTTTAAAAAGGCCCCAGAGAATCTGGCGCATTCCGTCAACGGATTTTTTATAATCAAATTCTTTTTTTTCGTAAAATTGCGGTAAAAGATTCTTTGCTCTTTCGATAGGTCCCGCCACTAATTGCGGAAAAAAACTAACAAATGCAAAAAAATCAAGAATACTTTTAGTAGCTTTGAATTTCTTCCTGTATATATCAATAGAATAGCTCAATGTTTGAAATGTATAAAAGCTTATTCCCACAGGGAGAATGATATTCAGTCTGGAGGAATCAAATGTGTTTCCAAAGAGGGTAAAGGCATTTGAAAAATTTTCTATAAAAAAATTCCAATATTTAAAAAATCCAAGAAGACCGAGATTCACAACTATGCTAATCAGCAATAACAGTTTTCTTTTTCTTTCATTAGTTTCTTTGGATAATGCGATTCCAACAGAATAATCTACAAATGAGCTGAATATGATTAATGATAAAAATCGCCAATCCCACCAACCATAAAAAATATAACTTGATATAAGAAGTAATAAGTTCTGGTTCCTTAAATGTTTATTTAAGACAAACCAATACAGACAAAAAACGACAGGCAGAAAAATCGCAAATTCTATTGAGTTAAATAACATTTTTTATCAAAATATTTACTACTAATTAAAGAAAGATGAAATTTGTGTTAAGCTATGATAAATTCAACTCCGGCAAATTATGAACCGGAGAGTTAATCGGATATTTTCAGGAAAACCTGTCCGAGAAATCGTTTTTGTCATTGTCGTGAAATATAGCTTCGAACTTTAACGGTGGCAAGTACTAAATTCCTGAGCGGACTCGTTACCGTTGCAGATATTTTTTATGAATGCAAAGGCACATCTTGAAACGTTAGTAAAATTAACCATATTCTCGCAAGTATTTCTCATAAGTTTTAAAGAATGATTCGTTATAGGCATTATTATATGAATTATCCCTGTCTGTTATG
>CAZJVM010000043.1:0-21319 GCA_964549305.1 uncultured bacterium | reverse complement strand
AATGATATTTTTATCTTATGTGATTAAAAATTTCTTGAAATAGATAATCATGGCGGTTATATAAAGTTGCCTTATTCAGGAGTTTTAAAATGAAACTTTCAATAGATGATATTAAAAAAGTGGCGAAGCTTGCAAGAATAGAATTCAGCGAAGATGAGCTTCAACAATTCACCACACAGCTTGATTCAATCATCGGTTACATCGAGAAAATGAACGAACTCGATACCGGCGCGATTTCTCCCACTTCCCACGTTGTTGATGTTAAAAATGTTATGAGAGAAGATGAGGTGAGGGAGTCTCTTCCGCGTGAAGAATCGATTAAGAATGCACCGTTGGCGGAAGAAGGATTTTTTAAGGTACCGAAGATTATAGAATAGTGTCCTTAATTAATTTCATTGGTTAATCTTTAGCATTTAAAAATATTGGCAGGTAAAAAATATGGAGTTATTCAGAAAGACAATCTGGGAGTTGAGAGAACTTCTCGACAAGGGGGAAATCAAGCCGGAAGAAGTGCTGGATTCCGTACTTGAAAGAATAAGCGCGGTTAACGGTAAAATCAACGGTTACATCACTGTCCTTGAAGATTATGGGAGAAAGCAGATTAAGGAAGGTCTACCTAAAGGGTTTCTTTCGGGAATTCCAATAGCTGTAAAGGACAATATGTGCGTCAGGGGAGAGCTTACAACGTGCGCATCAAAGATACTTTCCAATTTCAAACCGCCTTATAATGCGGATGTGACCGAGCGCATATTAAAATCAGGCGCCGTAATCTGCGGAAAGACTAATCTCGACGAGTTTGCAATGGGGTCATCAACGGAGAATTCATGGTACGGGCCGACAAAAAATCCGTGGGATACGGAAAGGGCGCCGGGAGGTTCAAGCGGTGGGTCTGCCGCGGTGGTTGCCGCCGATGCCTGTATCGGGGCGCTCGGTTCGGATACGGGAGGTTCGATTCGCCAGCCCGCTTCATTTTGCGGAATGGTGGGGATGAAGCCTACATACGGGTCTGTTTCAAGATATGGTCTTGTGGCTTTTGCGTCATCACTTGACCAAATCGGACCAATGACAAAGGATGTCAAAGATTGCGCGATACTTCTCAATGTAATTTCAGGGCATGATAAGCGTGATTCCACATCGCTTTCCTACGAGAGGCCTGACTATACGAAAGCGCTTACAGGGGATATAAAGGGCTTGAAGATTGGAATTCCCAGGGAATATTTCGGAGAAGGGCTCGATGATGAGGTGTCGGAAGCGGTTAAAAGAGGCATCGGACATCTTTCGTCTGAAGGCGCTGAGATTATAGAGATATCGCTTCCCCACACCGAGTATGCCGTGAGTTGTTACTACATCCTTGCCACTGCCGAGGCATCGTCTAATCTTGCACGCTATGACGGCGTAAAATACGGATACCGCACAAAGGAGAACGGCGACCTCATCAATATGTACAGCAAAACAAGAGGAGAAGGTTTCGGCGCAGAGGTGAAGAGAAGAATAATGCTCGGCACTTATGCTTTAAGTTCCGGCTATTACGACGCATATTACGGGAAAGCCCAGAAGGTAAGGACTCTTATTAAAGAGGATTTTGACAGGGCATTTGAAAAGGTTGATATAATCGCCACTCCCACATCGCCCACTACCGCTTTTAAAATAGGTGAAAAAACGGAAGACCCTCTGCAGATGTATCTGTCAGATATATTTACTATTTCCGTAAATCTCGGAGGACTTCCCGGAATTTCGATTCCCTGCGGATTTGATTCGAAGGGACTTCCCATAGGATTTCAGATTATCGCGAAGCACTTTGACGAATCCACATTGCTGAACAGCGCGTATTTTCTTGAGAATAAATTTTCCGTAAAGGATAAACGTCCTGAACTTTGAGGAGTAAAATATAAGATGAAATATGAAGCTGTCATAGGGCTTGAGGTTCACGCCCAACTGCTCACAAAATCAAAAATATTCTGCGGATGCTCCACTCGCTTCGGCTCAGAGCCTAATAGCCAGACTTGTCCCGTTTGCCTCGGAATGCCCGGAGTGCTTCCCGTAGTAAACAGGGAAGTTATAAATATGGCAATAAAGACATCTCTTGCTATGAGCTGTAAAATAAACCGCTTCGGAAGGTTCGCGAGAAAAAACTATTTTTACCCAGACCTGCCGAAGAATTATCAGACATCACAGTATGAAGAACCGCTCAGCGAGCACGGATTCCTTGAAATAGATATTAACGGGGGGCGGAAAAAAATCGGGATTACGCGAATACATATGGAAGAGGACGCGGGAAAAAACATTCACGAGAATGTTGTTGGTGGAAGTTATGTTGATTTGAACAGAACAGGTGTTCCACTTATGGAAATTGTGAGCGAGCCTGAAATAAGCACACCTGAGGAGGCAAGGGAATATCTTACACAACTGAAAAATATCCTTCTTTACCTTGAGGTTTGCGACTGCAATATGGAAGAGGGGAGTCTTCGCTGTGACGCGAATATTTCAGTGAGGCGTGAAGGGCAAAAAGAGCTTGGCACAAAAGCGGAGATTAAAAATATGAACTCTTTCCGCAATCTGCAAAGAGCGCTCGAATATGAAATCGAAAGACAGGTGGATGTTCTTAACGATGGTGGAAGAATTGTGCAGGAAACCCGCCTCTGGGACCCTTCGTCAGGGACTACGGCATCGATGAGAAGTAAGGAAGAAGCGCACGATTACCGGTATTTTCCCTGTCCCGACCTTGTGCCTCTCGAGGTTGACGATGAATGGATAGAGAGCATAAGGAAAACCCTGCCCGAACTACCCGAAGAGAAGAAACAGAGATTTGTTTCCGAATACGGAATCCCCGAATATGATGCCGGCGTGATAACTTCATCAAAAGCACTTGCCGCCTATTATGAAAAGATTGTATCTCTTTACAGCGACGCGAAAAAGGTAAGCAACTGGGTTATGGGCGAGTTGCTTCGCCTGCAGAAGGAGGAGGAAAAAGATGTATCCGACCTCCTCATCTCTCCCGAAGATTTCGCGCAGATGCTGAAACTCATAGACAAGGGCACTATAAGCGGGAAGATTGCAAAGACTGTCTTTGAGGAAATGTACAGGGAAGGCAAGTCTCCCGATACGGTAGTAAAAGAGAAGGGACTCGAGCAGGTAAGCGATGAAGGAGAAATCGGGGAAGTAATCGACAAAGTGCTTGCGGAGAATACGGTACAGGTTGGGCAGTATCTTGCAGGCAAGGAAAAGGTTGCCGGGTTTCTCGTGGGGCAGGTTATGAAAGCTACTTCGGGCAAGGCAAATCCCGGTATGGTTAACAAGATTTTAAGAAAAAAACTCGAAGCAATGAAAAATAAATAACGGAGGAAAAGCTATGTCAAAGAAAATAGGTCTCCTTCTTTCAGGTTGCGGAGTTTATGACGGCGCGGAAATTCACGAATCGGTATGCGCCATGCTTGCCATAGACAGGGCGGGATGTGAAACTGTATGCATTGCTCCCGATATTCCCCAGCATCATGTTGTAAATCACCTTACAGGCAATGAGTCGGAAGGTGAAACGAGAAATGTCCTTGTGGAGGCGGCAAGAATCGCCCGCGGTAATATAAAGAAAATAAACGATATAAATGTTTCCGAAATAGACGCTCTTATAATACCGGGAGGATTCGGTTCGGCAAAAAACTTTTCATCCTACGCTTTTGACGGTGATGCCTGCACGGTTGACGAAGATGTGAGACAACTTGTAAAAGAAGTGGTGCGCGCGGGAAAACCTCTTGGCGCCATATGCATTTCACCCGTGGTTGTCGCCAAGGTATTTGAGGGCGAAGATGTAAAACCGGAATTAACCATAGGCAATGACCCCGATACAAGCAGAAAGATTGAAAAAATGGGTTCAACGCACTGTGCGTGCCCCGTCAGAGAATTTCATATCGACAAAAAAAATAAAATCGTCTCAACACCCGCTTATATGCTCGGCACGGGAATTTCTGAAGTGGCTGAGGGCATAGAGAAACTTGTAAAAGCCGTTATCGAGCTTTGCTGATTTGTCTGTTCGGTTTGGATTAAAGGTTGTTACTCAGGGTGGGAGTGTTTAAATGAGGGGAAAAACGCGGAAGTTTTTTCCAGTCCCGTTGTAACAATCTAACCCTTTTTATCTCTGAAAGATTTCTTTTTAAATGCGCTAAGAGGGACTATCCTTTTGCGCTGGCCGTTGACTATTTTAGTTGAAAGCCCTATGTCCTTGGGAAATTCAATCCCTCTTTCAAGGATATTTTTATCGAATTTCTTTATGTCAAATGTTTTAGTCATGTAATCGATTGCATTGTCCATATCGAAATATTTGCAGGAAAAAATATCAAGGCTGAGATAGCTTTTACAGGGGAATGTATGTATGCTGATATGGCTTTCCGCTATGAGCACAAAACCCGATACGCCCCAGTCTTCCGGTTTGATACCGTCATATTTAAACACATAAGGGGGCATAATTTTATTCATTCCTATGCTAGAGGGAAAGTCTTCCAGAATCGAATAAATCAATTCAAGGTCTTCAAGTTTTTCCCTGCTGCAACCATAACCATCAAGTGTTAGATGGGGTCCAAATCCTATCATTGATTCCCCTCCTATAAAAAATTGTGATTAGAAATATACCAGAGAATGAAATTCTCCCCCCTATAGAAAAACAGATAAAGTGGCAGAGTTTTTTATTCAAATTTCACCCTTTGTCAATAAAAAACTTTTACCAAAAAATTATGTATCACATTATAAGGAAAATAATTGGACAATGTGAAGAAAAAAAGGGGTTTGTGGGATGTTTTAGTCTAACAAAAGAGTGTTCTGGTTATTGTTCCCTATGATGATATCGGGAGTACCGTTTTTATCCACATCATAGAGAAAAACATCGAGACTGAGTGAAGTGTCAGCGGGAAGTGATGAGGAGGAAACGTCTGTGAAGACGCCCGCACCGTTATTTAGATACATTCTGTTTTGCGTGCCGTAGTTTACGACGAAGATATCGAGGTCATTGTCGTTGTCAAAGTCTGCCGTTACGCAACCAAGGCTGAAATCGCTGATTTGCGGAAGTCTCGTGGCGCTTTCGTCGGTGAAAACTCCCGTGCCGTTATTTATGAGAAGTTTGTCCTGATTTCCGTTGTTGTTTTCGTTTGCCACAAAAATGTCTGTATCTCCGTCTCCATCATAATCACCGGCACATATGTCGAAATTGTTAGCCGTGTCCGCCGGTAGTCTTGAAGATGATTCATCAGTAAAATTTCCACTGCCATCGTTTATTAAAAGTTTAAATTTGGCACTACCGTCCTGCGCGAGAAAAATGTCATATTTGTCATCGCCGGAAAAATCGGCAATTTCCACCTTGTTGCATTTGTTGATACCTGCCGGAAGTCTTGAAGATGTTTCGTCGGTATAGAAACCGTTGCCGTTGTTAATCAGTATCCTGTTGTCCGTTTCAAGCGAATTGCAGGTAAAGATGTCAAGGTCGCCGTCATCGTCTATATCCTGCACTGCGGAATCCTGAGTGTAACGGGAAGAAGCGATGTTTATTCTCTGCGCCGATTCGTCGGTGAAATTTCCGTTTCCGTCATTTACCATTATGTGCACTGTATCGCCCGGTATATTTGTACTGTTTGTTTCGATTATGTCCCTGTCTCCGTCGCCGTCAATGTCTGCGCTTTTCAGCGATGAGGTGAAGTAAGATGTCGATGGGATTCTCTGTGCCGATTCATCGAGAAATGAAGTTCCACCCTGATTTACAAGAAGTCTGTTAAGCTCACCGAAGTTACCGAAGAGTACATCAGATTGCCCGTTGCCGGAAAGTTCCCCTCCCGCGACGGCACGTGTATTGGATGCGCCTCCGGGGAAACTCGTGTCTTCGGTAAATATGCCGTCACCTCCGGGAAGAAGATTTGCGTATAGGTTGACAACGAATGAAAAACTTACCGACGAAGGATCGTGGAATTTGAGCACCCGTACCCCCGTATCGCTGTTTCCCTGAATCGTGCCGTAATAAAGATAGGGATTGGCGCCGGAAATGCCGTCTTCGTTCGAGACGCTTACCGACGATGGTGTTACGGATTCCACTCTTAACTCGGAGTCATAAAGAGTATCGTAAGAATTCTTGTTTGTAATGGCGACACTTCCCGAGAGAATCTTCTGAATGCTGTCCCACGACGGAACGCTCCTGAATCTCAACTGTGATGTTATTTTTGATTTGTAGGAAAAATCATCTTTCTTTTCGCTTGCCGGCGAGAAACTCATTGTCAGGTTGTCGAGGTTGACGCTAACTTTATAGCTTTCAATAAGAATTTTTTCACCGGTCTTTTCCTTATTGTTTATCTTGTCCGTGGAATTGGAGAATTGTGTTGTCGATGAGGTTTCATCGATGCCTCCGCATCCTGAAAAGAATAATGAGGATGAAGCAAAAATAATGATTAACGCGAAATAACGGAAGAAAGAGGATTCAGTAACAGATGTAATATTTTTTCCTTTTTTTTGCATTGAAGAGAAAACCTTTTTAGTTTGATAAAAGAGAAAAATACTCGGGTGTTTAGGAAAAAAACGCGCCACCCGGCACATTTTGAGTTGATGTAATAAGCGTGATTTTTTTCAGAGGTTTATGGGAAGTAATCTTTGGCTCAGAATATGGCTTCTTCCTTTTCTCTTTATCTTCTACAGGTTTCTTATCAAAATCTTTTTTACTCATCTTTAGTCAAATCCCCCGATTTGGTTTCAGTCTCCTGATTATCCATAACTCCAAGCAATTTCTATGCCAAATTTTACAGTGTGTTAAATCTGCTACTTATATATCTAAATATATATTTTTTTTGCACAATTTCAATGCGGCAATTTTATAAAACTGTTCAAAAAACCGACATTTTTTTTAGAATCGTGTAACTCATTGAATAATAAAGAATAATTGTGTCTGAAAAACCGACACTCCTTTTTTCACTAATGTTGTTTTTATTCTGATTCTGCGTTATATACATTTAAGCAGGCAAAAAATAGTAATTTGACTTCTTCCCGTTTCGGATAAACAGTTTTTTATATTAATTATCTTCACGATTTGCGGAAACTATTTACGCAAAGAGAATCTATGGGTATATCGGACAGAATAACGGGCATTACCCCTTTCATTGTAATGGATGTGTTGGACAGGGCAAAACAGCTTGAAAAAGAGGGAAGGGAAGTCATACATCTGGAGGTGGGTGAACCCGATTTCGATACGCCTTCCGTTGCCGCTGAAACAGGTATTGACGCAATACGCAGAGGCGAAACTCACTACACGCACAGTCTCGGAGTCCCCGAGCTTCGTGAAGCGATAAGCGGGCATTACCATGATAAATACGGCGTTGATGTAAATCCCGAAAGAATTATAATCACATCGGGCACTTCACCTGCGATGCTTTTGATTTTCGGCGCGCTTTTAAATGCCGGTGACAGCGCCGTAATGTCCAATCCTTATTATCCCTGCTATCCCAATTTCGTAAGGTTTGTGGGCGGTA
The DNA here is from genome assembly GCA_964549305.1 of uncultured bacterium. GTDB lineage: Bacteria > Schekmanbacteria > GWA2-38-11 > GWA2-38-11 > J061 > J061. The sequence goes on along the minus strand of CAZJVM010000043.1, from coordinate 13,832 downwards.
CACCCGTTTTTTTCCCCCTTCGCGAAGAAGAGGGATTTGAACCGGATATTTCGGAAATCCGAAAGAAGATTGATTCAAAAGCCAAATGCGTAATCGTTAATTCTCCGTCGAATCCAACGGGAATTGTTTTGGGTGCAGATGTTCTGGAAAAAATCGCTTCATTGGGACCATATGTAATATCCGACGAGATATATCACGGTCTTGTTTATGAAGGCAAAGAGCGCAGTATGCTCGAATTCACCGACAAAGCGTTTGTCGTTAACGGATTTTCCAAGCTTTACGCGATGACAGGATGGCGTCTCGGATATGTGATAGCTCCTGAGAAGTTCATACGTCCCATGCAGAAACTTCAGCAGAATCTTTTTATCTCGGCGTCGTCATTTGCCCAAAGCGCCGCCATAAGCGCTTTGAAATCTGCCGATGAAGATATCGCGAAGATGGTTAGGGTTTTTAACATGAGGAGAATATTTGTTATCGAAGCTTTGAAGAAACTCGGTTTCGGGATTACCAGTGAACCGACGGGGGCTTTTTATATCTTTGCAAACGCAAAAAAATTTACTTCCGATTCCTATAAGTTTGCCTTTGACCTTCTCGAGAAAGCCGGAGTCGCGGTGACTCCGGGGGTCGATTTCGGTTCGAACGGCGAGGGCTATATACGCTTTTCATATTCCAATTCCATAGAGAATATCAGGAAAGGGATGAAAAGAATGGGGAAGTATCTTAAAGAGAAATGATGGAAGAAACTTTGAATGACAGATAAAACAGGGAAAGGATTTTGATGTTAAAAAGAATATTCGGAAATAATGATAAAGAAGAAGAAAATGGAAATATTTTGTCCGCCGCTGATTCGGAAGAAAACGGTTTATGGGGGCGCCTTAAAAAGGGGCTCAGGAAAACACAGCGTGAAATAAGCTCAAAATTTGAGAGTATATTTTTGCCGGGAAGAGCCATTGACGAAGACTTTTTTGAAGAGCTTGAAGAAGTCCTCGTGCTTTCGGATATTGGAGCTTTCACGGCGGCAAAGCTTGTTGAGGAGTTGCGCGAATATGTCCTTATGGAAAATGTGAAGGATGAACAGGTGGTTAAAAAATATATTTGCGACAAGCTCGCAGAGATGCTTTCCCAATACGAGGGCGTAATCGAATGCACGAACACCCCCCATGTGATAATGGTAGTAGGAGTCAACGGTGTTGGCAAAACGACAACCATAGGAAAACTCGCTTCCCGTTTTCTGAAGGAGGGGAAAGAGGTTATGCTTGCCGCGGGAGATACCTTCAGGGCTGCCGCGGACAAACAGCTTGGAATATGGGGTGAAAGGTCAGGCGTGGAAGTAATAGGCGGAAAGGAAGGCGCCGATCCTTCGTCGGTCGCCTATGATTCCGTAAAGGCGGCACTTTCGAGAAACGTGGATATACTCATAATAGATACTGCCGGAAGAATGCACGTCAAGAAGAACCTGATGGAAGAGCTTAAGAAGATGAAAAGAGTAGTTGATAAAGCGCTTCCCGGCGCGCCACACGAAATCATTCTTGTAATCGACGCCACAACGGGGCAGAACGCCTTGAGTCAGGCGAAGATGTTTCAGGATACCGTTGGTCTTACAGGTGTAATTATGACGAAACTTGACGGCACCGCGAAGGGCGGAATAATTATTTCAGTCGCTCTCGATACGGGCGTGCCAGTAAAATTTGTGGGAGTGGGGGAAGACATAGAGAGTCTTCAGCCCTTTAACGGAAAGGCCTTTGTGGAAGCTATTTTCAATAAGTGATATAATAATAAAAGGTAAAGGTTATTGTTTAAAGACATTTTAAGCAATCTTGAGTGGAGAATTCTCCTGTTAACAACTGCTCTGTCGGTTATCGGCATCGCTACGATTTACAGTTCCTGCTATTATCCCGAATTCTACGGTGAAAACTTTTTTATAGCCGCGCAGTCATACTGGAAAAAACAGCTTCTCTGGTTTCTAATCGGATTCGGAGTAATGGTTTTCCTCATATTCTTCGATTACCGAATCATAGTCAGATATGCCTATGTCATCTATTTTGTCTCCTTTATACTTCTTTTCCTTGTTCTTGTCGCAGGAGATGTAAAGTCGGGATCCAGAAGATGGATTTCCCTCGCAGGGATAAATATTCAGCCCTCGGAGTTTATAAAGATTGCCACAATAATCGTGTTGTCGAGATTTATTTCTGATTTTCGGACGGGAGAACCTCTAACTTTTTCGGAGGTATTTTATCCCTTAGCGATAGCGGGGCTTCCGGCGTTTCTCATAATTCTTCAACCGGACCTTGGAACTGCTATTTCCGTTGGGGTGATTCTTGTTTGCTATCTTTTTGCCGCGGGACTGCAGAGAAAGGTCTATATTTATGGGGCAATAACGCTTCTTACGAGCTCCGGCATTATGTGGTTTTTCCTCGAAGATTATCAGAGGGGAAGAATTATGACGCTTTTTAATCCCGAGGCAGACCCCCTCGGAAGCGGATACAATATCATACAATCGAAAATTGCCGTAGGGTCGGGCGGCTTATTGGGGAAGGGATTTCTACACGGAAGCCAGGGACAGCTAAAGTTTCTTCCCGAAAGTCATACGGATTTTATCTTTTCCGTTTTTGCCGAAGAATGGGGATTTATGGGAGTCGTTATCCTTTTAGGGCTTTTTATTTCCCTTATTTTCCTATGTCTCAAAGTATCCCTTGACGCACGGGACAAGTGCGGGGCACTCCTTTCATTCGGCATTTCCGCGTTCCTGCTTTTTCAGGTAATTGTTAACATATCTATGGTTATAGGGCTTATGCCCGTTGTGGGAATTCCGTTGCCGCTTTTCAGTTACGGTGGGTCGTCGATGGTTTCAACTATGGCATCAATAGGGATTATTCTGAGTGTCGGCGGACGAAGATATATAATGTAAAACCGCGATTATTGCCGGAGAGAAATATGACTGATGAAAAACAGAAAATTGTCCTTCTTTTGCATTGCCCTGACACAAGGGGGTTGGTTTCAAATATTTCAGGATTCATTTCGGAAAGGAACGGAAACATCGTTGACCTTGATGAGCACGTTGATACAGACGAGGGACATTTCTACATCCGCATTTTATGGGAAGAGGAAAAAGCGAATAGCGATATGGATTCGTTAAAGAGTGCTTTTGCGCCTGTAGCGGAAGAATGTAAAGCTAAATGGAAAATAAAGTTTGCTGCTGAAAGAACCAAAACAGCGATTTTTGTTTCAAAATACGACCACTGCCTTCAGGAGATTCTCTGGAGATACAGCATAGGCGAATTCAATATCGAAATTCCCCTGATTATTTCAAATCACGAAGACCTGAAGACTCTTGCCGATAACTACGGCATTCCCTTTTACTGTTTTCCCGTTACGAAGGAAAACAAAAAGGAGCAGGAAAAGAAAGAACTTGAACTTCTTTCCCTGTACAAGATTGATACAATAGTTCTTGCCAGATATATGCAGATAGTCACTCCCATTCTTTTAGATGAGTACAGGGAAAAGATAATAAATATCCATCATTCATTTCTTCCTGCCTTTGCCGGAGGGAATCCATACAAACAGGCATTTGAAAGAGGCGTAAAACTTATCGGCGCCACAAGTCACTATGTAACCGAACACCTTGATGAAGGACCGATTATCGAGCAGGGCATAGTGCGCATTTCCCATAAGGATTCCGTTGAAGACCTCAAGAGAAAAGGGCGCGACCTCGAGAGATTGGTCCTTGCACAGGCATTGCGACTTCACACGGAACACCGCATATTCGTCAAAGGACGAAAAACAGTTGTATTCGGATAAGAGGATGGCGTCTTGAAAAAATGCCGGCTTCCTGAATTTGAAACGTTTTTAACGCTTCGAGAACTGGAATTTCTTTCTTGCTTTTGGCTGACCGTATTTCTTTCTTTCAACCTGACGCGGGTCTCTCGTTAGCATTCCTTCTTTTTTGAGCTTTCCGCGAATGCTGGAATCAAGTCCCAAAAGCACTTTTGCGATTCCGTGCCTTATGGCGCCTGCCTGACCGGAAATACCACCGCCGTTGACGGTAATCATTATATTGAAGTTTTCCCTGTCGGCAAGAAACTGAAGAGGGCTTAAAGCAGTCGATTTGAGAGCTTCTCTCGGAAAGTAGTCTTCAATAGTCCTTTTGTTGACCTGAATTGTGCCGTTGCCGGGTTTGAGCCAAACCCTCGCAACTGAGGTTTTTCTTTTGCCCGTGGCATAAAAAGTATTATTTTCCAAAGTGTTATACTCCTTTAAGCTTTATTGAATTCAAGAGGTTCAGGTGTCTGTGCCTTGTGAGGATGTTCGGAACCGACGTGCACCTTTAGTTTTTTAATCATTGCGTTTCCAAGCTTTGTTTTTGGAAGCATCCGTTTTACGGCAAGACGCACAATGTCTTCGGGGTGTTTTTTAAGCATATCCTTTGCGTTCATTTCCTTCAGGCCGCCAATCCATCCGCTATGGCGGTAATACATTTTGTCATCCAACTTTTTACCCGAAAGAACTATCTTTTCCGCGTTTATTACAACTACAAAGTCTCCTGTATCAACGAAAGGGGTATATGTAGGTTTGTGCTTTCCCATAAGGATTGTCGCTATTTGCGATGCCATTCTGCCCAAAATCTTGCCTTCGGCATCAACGACAAACCATTTTCTTTCAATATTTTCTTTTTTTGCATTGAATGTTGATTGTGCTTTAATCATTTTCCACCACTCTTTTAAAATTAAATAAACAAAATAGAGAGGCACTTATTATATTTCTTTAATGGATTTGTCAAGAGGATAAAGTTAAAAAAAACAACAGACACCACACTTTGCAACATATGGGGAATGTGGATTAAAAAAGGGGAAAGAATCAATTTTTTTTCCGAATGTTAATCACTACGGCAATGCCTGATATTAGGAGCAAAAACGATGATGGTTCAGGGACCGGTTCAGTTTGAGGAATTCCGACAAAACCTTTTCCCCATCCTGCTGTTCCGCCTGAAGCAAAACCTACAATCCAGTTGTTATTGTTAATGCCGTAAATTGTTGTCTTCGATGCTCCTGTATAGTCAACAGTATAAAAGGCGGTGTTGTCAGAATCATAAAGTATTCCGTGAAATGTTGATTCAAAATCTGAAGAGTAATTTCCAACGGCAGTATTACTATTGTTAATGTTATAAAGATATGTTGAGGTACTTCCGGGATGTCTTATTTCGTCATATGTCTGGCTAAAGGAATCGTATAGGACACTCTGAATATTTTCACCCGGATAAAATCGCCAAGCTTCGAAAATCCCTACTACAAGACCTGTATCATTTACATCATAGGGTAGAGTGTTGGCGGCACCCCACGGATATCCCGGATAATTGGTAAGGTCAGTAAATGTTGTTCCGTCAGACTTATATGCACCGGAACCGTGGCTTCTTCCTACGGTTTCACCGAGCTCGTTTATTCCATATCCGTCTGTCCAGACTGAGCCGGGTGCAGCATTCTGAAATGTGCTGTATGTGTCAGTGTTTGAGTCGTAAAACATACCACGGTCTCCACCGAGGGTTTTTGAACCATAATATCCGGACACAATCCCATCATTGTTTATCCCGTAAGCATTAGTATAGTTATAACCGCCGTAATTTTTAGAGTCAGGATGTATTATCCACGAATAGGAAGCCGTATTGAAATCATAAAGAAAACTTTTTCCCTCTAAATTGTCTCTGCCGACAATCTGTCCGTTGTCATTTATTCCGTAAGGCATAAAATTTCCAGTCCCGCCCGGAAGGTCATTAATAGGTATGAAGTCGTAGGTTAGGGCAGAAGACTCATTAACTGCTATCCCAATTACACAGAAGATAATTAGTATGATTGCAATAAATGATAATATTTTTTTCATTTTTTCTACTCCTTTTTATTGTAAGTCAATCTTACTTTATAAACATGCACATTCTATGCCATAAAATGACAATTTTTTTAAAGTCGCTTAACTTTTTGAAATATATGGATAAAAAATTATTGGTGAAAAAAAATCAAATTGAAGAATACGGAATTTGTTCAAAAATCCGACAGGTGATTTTTTGTTTTTAGATAACATATTGAATATTCACGATATTAAGTGTCTAAAAATCCGACAGGTGATTTTTTTGAGTATTTCTTTTAAACCGAAGATTCTTTTTTTGTCATTTTTCCTCAATTATAAAATTTAAATTAGTGATATTGATGATATTTATTTTCTCGACTAAAAAATTTTTTTAAGGTAATGAAAATTTATAATTTGGTTAAAAAAAGCAAAAAATCTTGATGTCCACCCCTTAACTTGAAGGAGTGAGAGGATGAAAACTGAAACAATAGTAATCGGTATACTCTGTTTTGCTTTAGGCGTTTTGTCAGCAGTTACTGTGCCCAAGTATTTTAGCCCTGAAGAGGTTGATATAACAAACAGGGTGCAGGCGCCTCCACCTTCCGCTTCGCCCGCGCCGTCGGCTACACTTACAGCTGCCGTGAAGCGCCTTGAATCTCTTGTAAAAAATGATCCTGACAATGTTGAAATCCGCCTTCAGTTGGGAAACGCCTATTTTGACTCAGGCGCTTTCGGTGAAGCGATAAAGCAATATGAAAAATATCTTGCGAAGAATCCCGATAATTCCGACGCGCGTACCGATTTAGGAATATGCTACAGAAACATTGGCGATTTCCTTAGGGCAGTGGATGAATTCGAAAAAGCGGCGGATGCAAACCCCGCCCATATAAATTCCCGCTTTAATGCGGGCATTGTTTCCTACTATGATTTGAAGGATTTTCTCCGCGCCAAGAAAAATTGGGAAATTTATCTGAAAAATGCTCCCAATGACAGGCGTCTCGCCGACGTCAAATCTAAACTGACTGAAATAAACTCCGTCCTGGCGGGAAAGTAATGGCTATGCGGTTTGAATTTGCAGATTGTGATTTATCCCCAGATTTTGTGAATAAACTGTGATTAACACGTTAATTACAGGCATAAGGGTAATGAAATTTTTACATTAGAAACAGATTGCTACAAATTAGTGCAACATTTGAAATTATTTAAATACAGAGATTGAAAATTGAGTAAAATCGGGAAAAAGTTTGAAGAAATAAGCAAAAAGGGCACAAGCGCGTTCATTCCCTACATATGCGCAGGTGACCCTGATTTGAAAACTTCGGGAAGGATTCTCCTTGAGCTTCAAAAGCGCGGCGTTGACATAATCGAGCTCGGAATTCCTTTCTCCGACCCTATTGCCGACGGACCAACGATACAAAAGGCATCATTGAGGTCTTTGAACGGGGGGACTTCGGTGAAGAAGATATACAGGCTTTTGAAATCTATTAAAAATGAAATAGAAGCCCCTCTTGTGGTTATGACCTATTACAATCCCGTACTGAAATACGGTGTCGAAAAATTTATCAATGATTTCAAGTCGGTCGGTGTGGACGGCATAATTGTGCCTGACCTTCCTCCCGATGAAGCGGACAGCTTTATAGAATTAGCGGACGATTATGAGTTCGACTCCATATTTCTTCTTTCGCCCACAAGCAATTATGAGCGAATCAAAAAGGTTAGCAGGGCAAGCAGGGGATACATCTATTATGTTTCAGTATTGGGTGTTACAGGGGCAAGGCAGAGTTTAAGTAAAACTTTAGGTAAAAAGATAAAAGAGATTAAAAGGTATACGAAGTTGCCCATTTCAGTGGGATTCGGTATTTCGACCCCCGAGCAGGTAGGTTATGTGGGTAAAATGGCAGAAGGTGTCATTGTGGGCAGTGCCATCATAAAAGTTATTGAGTCAAACCTCGGGAAATCTGCGCTTGTAAAAAAAGTCGGTGATTACGCGGAATCCCTTGTGTCGGGAATTTGAATCTCACGGAATCTCTTTTTAACTATTTTCTTGACTTTTAACTGAAAATAATTATTATTTCGCACTTTCCGGCAGTGAAAAACATTTACCGCGGGAAAATATTTTGTCTGTTATTAATTTGAAAAATAACTTTAGCGAATTTGTTTTACAGTATCCTATAGGTAGGAGGAAATTAAAGTGTATGCCGTAGTCAAGACGGGTGGTAAGCAATATACAGTTTCCCCCGGAGATTTAATCAAGGTTGAAAAACTTGACGGGAATCCGGGAGATGAAATTGTATTGAAAGATATTCTTCTTGTAAATGACGGAAAGGAGACGAAAGTCGGAACTCCTTTTCTTGAAAACGCCAGTGTCAGCGCCGAACTTGTTGAAACGGAAAAGGATAAAAAGGTAATTGTTTTCAAGTTTAAAAGAAGAAGAAAATATCGCAGAAGAAAAGGTCACAGACAGATTGTTTCTGTGATAAAGATTAAGGACATTGTTTGCTGACGGTCAAACAGGCCTTTTTCATATTAATAAATCAGGGAGAAACAAGAATTGGCACATAAGAAAGCGGGCGGAAGTTCAAGCAATGGTCGCGACAGCGCCGGAAGGCGGCTTGGAGTGAAAAGATTCAGCGGACAAGGCGTTAACAGCGGAACGATTCTCGTAAGGCAGAGAGGAACGAAAATCCTGCCCGGAAATAATGTAGGCAAAGGAAAAGACGACACTCTTTTTGCTAAGATATCCGGTACGGTTTCATTCGAGTGGGTATCGAAAGACAAAAAAAGAGTAAGCGTCTATCCGCCTGCTAATCAATAATCATATTATAACCCAGCCTTTGCGTGTTTATTGACGAAGCCACGGTGTATGTCAAAGCCGGAGACGGAGGAAACGGATGCGTGAGCTTCAGGCGGGAAAAATATGTTCCTTTCGGAGGACCTGACGGAGGCGACGGCGGAAACGGCGGAGATGTCATCTTCAGGGCTTCTTCAAGAAAATCAACTCTAATCGATTTCAAGTATAAACCTCATATTAAATCCACGCGCGGAGTGCACGGCAAAGGTTCGGGACTTCACGGGAAAAACGGAGCCGATAAAATTCTGTTGGTCCCCGTGGGTACGCTCATTTACGACAAAGAGGATTCTTTGCTCATAGCTGACCTTGACAGGGAAGGCGCCGAATGTATCGCGGCAAAAGGAGGAAAAGGAGGACGGGGAAACGCCCGCTTCAAATCTTCCACGAATCAGGCTCCCAGGCATTTCGAGGAAGGAACTGCGGGAGAGGAAAGAGACCTGAGGTTAGAGCTTAAGCTTATGGCGGATGTAGGATTGGTGGGACTTCCGAACGCGGGAAAATCGACATTGATTTCCGTCATATCCAATGCGCGTCCTAAAACAGCCGACTATCCCTTTACAACTCTCGAACCTTCTCTCGGTGTGGTGGCACCTGATGATGAAAACAGTTTTGTAATCGCTGACATACCCGGGCTCATTGAAGGTGCGCACGATGGCAGGGGACTGGGGATTCGTTTCTTAAAACATATTGAAAGAACAGGGGTTATCCTGTATCTTATTGATTTATCAGGTTATGACGAAAAAAAACCTCAGGATTCTTTCCGTGTGCTAAAAAAGGAGCTCGAAGAGTACAATCCGGCACTGCTGGAAAAGAAACAGCTTGTGGCACTTAACAAGAAAGATTTGGAGTCTGACAGCGGCAAAATCAAGGCGCTGGAAGGAGAAATGAAAAAAATCAGCGGGCTCGATGTTTATTCCGTTTCCGCCGCAACAGGCAGAGGAATCAAAGAGCTGGTCTGGAAACTTTTGGAATTGGTAACGGGGGGAAGGCCGTAACCCAATTATGAAGATAAAGGATTTTGAAAGACAGAAATTTGTGAATTCCGTTAAACGTTTTGTAGTTAAAATCGGAAGCGCGGTACTTGCCGATGAAGGGAAAGGAATAAATACAAAGAGAATAAATGCCGCCGTAAAAGAGCTTTCTTCTCTCAAAAAAAATTATGACTTCGTTTTTGTCACTTCCGGGGCGATTGCAGCGGGAAAAAGCATTCTCGGAATGAAAGGAAAAATAGATACTCTCAAGGAAAAGCAGGCAGCTGCGGCAGTTGGGCAATGCAGGTTGATGCAAATTTACGAAAAGGCCTTTGCCCGTTACGGCATCAAAACGGGACAGATACTTCTGACACACGAAGATTTGACATCGAGGAAGAGGTATCTCAACTCCGTCAACACGATTCATACTCTTTTAAATTACGGAGTGGTGCCCATAGTAAATGAAAACGATACCGTATCTGTTGACGAAATAAGGTTTGGCGACAATGATTTTTTAGCGGCATCGGTTGCAAATATGATTGAGGCAAACCTCCTGATACTTCTTACGGATGTTAACGGCATAGAAAATCGGAATTCCGGTAAATCCAATTCGCTAATCCCTCTTGTTGACAGATTCGACAAGACGATTTTTGACGTGCTGGATTCAACTACAAGCAGTCTCGGAAGCGGAGGAATGACGGCTAAGGTGCAGTCAGCGAGAAAGGCATCGCTTTCGGGTATTGCCACATTGATTGCAAGCGGAAAGAAAAAAAATGTCGTTTCGAAATTTTTTTCCTCAAAAGAGGTCGGCACCCTCTTTCTTCCAAAAATCGAGAGGATGACAAGGAGAAAACACTGGATTGGCTTCACGATAAAACCACGCGGACAAATCGTAACCGACAAGGGGGCAACCGACGCGCTTTCAAAAAAGGGGAAAAGTCTTCTTGCCACGGGAATTAAAAAAATAAGCGGGCAATTTTCTGCCGGAGATGCAGTTGAAATATGCAATGAAAAGGGGATTGCCTTTGCAAGAGGGCTTGTAAATTACGGCGCTTTGGATATTGAAAAAATCAAGGGGAAGAAGACTTCGGAGATAGAATCGATTCTTGGAAAGAAAAGTGTTAGTGAGGTTATCCACAGAGATAATCTCGTTATAATAGAGTGAGTTAGGTGCTTATAGTTAATTTATAAGTTTAGGAGAATTAATTGTATGACAATCGAAAAAGAGCTTAAAAAGGCGGGAGAGACTGCCCGGTCGGCAGGCCGAAAACTTTCGGTGCTTTCAACTGAAGTTAAAAACAATGCTCTCCTTAAGATGGCGGACGGGCTCGTGAAAAAACATAAAACAATTGTGAACGCCAACTCGAGGGATTTGAAGAACGCGAAAAAAAACGGACTTTCTTCCGCAATGATTGACCGGTTGAAGCTTGATAAGGCGAGAGTGGAAAAGCTTGCCGCAAGCATTCGCGATGTTGCTTCTCTGCCCGACCCTGTGGGTGAAATAGTAAAGATGTGGAAAAGGCCGAACGATCTTCGCGTGGGAAGAATGCGCGTGCCTGTAGGTGTGATTGGGATAATCTACGAATCAAGACCCGGTGTTACCGCGGAAGCGGTTTCGCTGTGCCTTAAATCGGGCAACGCGATAATTCTCCGGGGGGGAAGCGAAGCGATAAATTCAAATTGCGCGATTGCGGAGATTCTATCGGCTTCAACATTGAAGTGCGGTGTACCCGAAGGCGCCATTCAGATTGTAAAGACTACGGACAGAAAAGCTGTTCTCGAAATGCTGAAACTTGACGAGTTTATAGACATGATTATTCCCCGGGGAGGCGAGGGACTGATTCATTTCGTAAAGGACAATTCGAGGATTCCCGTAATCTGCCACGATAAGGGATTATGCACCACCTATGTGGATTCCTTTGCCGATACGGATATGGCGGTAAATATTGCCTTCAACGCGAAAGTTCAGCGCCCCGGAGTCTGCAACGCTATGGAAACATTGCTTGTTCACAAATCTATCGCGAAAAAATTTCTTCCCTTAATCGCGGGGAAATTTAAAAAGGCGGGAGTGGAGATGAGAGGATGCGCGGCGACTAAAAAAATACTTCCCAAAATAAAGAGCGCCTCGGAAGAGGACTACCACAGGGAGTTTCTCGAGCTAAAGGTTGCCATTAAGGTGGTCAATTCCATAGATAAAGCTATAGGGCATATCAACTCATACAGTTCGCATCACTCAGATGCCATTGTTACGGAAAACTACTCCAACGCGCAACGATTCATCAGAGAGGTTGATTCATCGTCGGTTTTCGTAAACGCTTCAACAAGGTTTGCTGACGGAGGCGAATACGGACTCGGCGCCGAAATGGGGATAAGCACTCAGAAACTCCATTGCAGAGGTCCTATGGGGCTTGAAGAATTGACCACTACGAAGTTTGTTGTCTATGGCGAAGGTCAGGTCAGGTAACAGGAAAGAAGAATAAATAAAGGGCGTAATGTCGGATAAAGAGCGAATCGGAATACTGGGAGGAACTTTCAATCCCGTACATAACGGACATCTGAGAATTGCGGAAGAGGTGAGGGAGACAATGGGACTTAAAAAAATTATTTTTGTCCCTTCATACATTCCTCCTCATAAAAGCATTTCGGGAATTGCCGACTCTCACCACAGGGCGGAAATGGTCAAACTCGCAATAGGGGGAAATCCCTTCTTCGAAATGTCCCTAATTGAAATCAGGAGAGGCGGTAAATCATTTACCATTGATACTGTAAATGAGTTTAAGAAGGAGTATGAAGAGAATATCTATCTCATATCGGGGATAGATACCTTTGAAGAATTCGCCACCTGGCGCCATGTTGATAAACTTATTCGCGCGTGCAATGTGATTGTCACTTCACGTCCCGGTTTCGGAAAGGAAAATTTTGAAAATGTTTTAAGAAAAACGATTACAGCGGATTTTCCCGAGATAAAGTTTTCGGAGCAGAAGAAAGAAGGACCCGTAACCGTTTACGGGATTGATACAAGCGATTACAAATTTTATTCCATTTCTTCGATTCTGCTTGATATATCAGCGACAAAAATAAGGGGATTAATAAAGGCAGGTAAGTCAGTAAAATATCTTGTACCCGATGAAGTGGAAAAATACCTGACGGGGGAGAAAATCTTTTTATAGGAGATGAAATTGAAAGCATCTGCAGTGAAAAAAGTAAAAGATAAAAAAAAGGCGAAAACACCTATGACTGCGGGAAATATGGTTTTAAAGGCGGTGAAACTCGCTCTTGATAAAAAAGCGCTCGAACCGGTGATTTATGATGTAAGAAAACTTACTACCGTTACGGATTATTTCCTTATTTGTCACGGCGCGTCTGACAGGAATGTAAAAGCTATTGCGGACAATATAGTGGAGGAATTCAAAAAACTCGGTTATTACGCCGTTTCCGCCGAAGGTTATGCCCTTTGCCAGTGGATTGTAATAGACTATTCGGATATCGTCATACATATATTTCAGAAGGATACCCGGGACTATTACAACCTCGAAGGAATATGGGGTGATGCCAAAACAATAGATGTGCCCGCCTAACCGGATGTTAATGCGTTGAAGATTCAATTCATATGGATTGACAAGACAAAACAGGGACCTGAGAAGGATATCATAGAGAAGTATCTGAAGCGTATCCGAAGATTTGCCTCTGCCGAAATCGTGGAACTTAAACCGGCAAAGAAGAGCGACAATCCTAATCAGATAATGAACGGGGAAGCAAAGGAGATAGAGAAACATATCATACCCGGGTCATTTATCATTGCCACTTCACCTGAGGGAAAGGAAATTGATTCCCATAAATTTTCGGCGCTCCTCGAAAGAGAATTCAAGAATCATTCCGGAAATATTTCAATACTCATAGGCGGAAGACACGGTCTTTCCGAGGACCTTATTTCTAGATGCCATTCGCGCCTTTCCATATCTAAGATGACTCTCAATCACTATCTCGTGAGAATTTTTCTTCTTGAGCAGGTTTACAGGGCGTTTTGTATAATGCGCAATTTCCCTTATGCCAAATAAAGTGGATGCGGGATTTGGCGCCATGCATCGTCATTTAACTCTTCGCAACCCCTCACATACTATCAGTATGCTTCGGGCTTGCTCATCGTTCACTTCCTTGCCTTGCATCCAAATCTC
>CAZJVM010000042.1:21781-23338 GCA_964549305.1 uncultured bacterium | reverse complement strand
GCACTCAGTGCGACAACTAAAAAAAATGTCATAACCGCTACAAATAAAGACGACCTCTTTCTCATATCAACTCCTCCTAAAAAAGTGTTATTAATCATTATAAAAAAACATACCCTACGATAACCCTCTTCATTTTTTTTGTCTACAAAAAAATGACAACGAATTCTTTCGGTATCACCTCCCGGAAATGTTATTCATTAATTCCTAACGAATGTAAAAAAGAATTTTTTTTGCCACTTGAATATTTTCAGACTTACAATACCATATTATAGAAGTGCTAATTTTACAAAATAAAAAGTTCATATTTATTTTTTTATATTAAAAGTACTCCCAGTATATCTGTCAAGTATTTATTTTATCCTTTTTTAAAAATACGGTTGACGACCTTTGCTTTTTCTGATAGCGAAGCAGCACCTTGAATTTAATTGCCCATTACAGGTTTATGGAAGAATAATTTTTATTGAATTTCAGAGAGTCAGTGAAAAAATCTTTTAAAAGTCATTACGGGTTTCTTTTTGCGGCTTTTTCCCTTTTTTTTTCTTTTGCCTCCGGCACGCAGGCGATAGAACCTCCGGGAAAACATTTTTCCCTTCAGCTCGATACCCCTATGGCATACACCCTTGGCAAGGGAGTGCTCGAGTTCACTCTTTTTACCGAGCAGTTAAATGACACCATTGATGTCCTTGATTTCAGGGAAAATGCGGCAAAACGGGCAAACCTCAACTTAGACACTTTAGGCAATTTCGGAGACTACGAAAATTACGGAGGAATACTTAATTTTGGTGTTTCTGACAGGGTAATGCTTTCCGCCAAGCTTGAGTTTCCGAAAATCGATTACGGTCTCGATGATATCGACATAACACGCTTTTCGGGAAACCTGAAATGGAATTTCGTCAGGGAAGGACTTCTATTCCCTGCCCTTGCCATAAGCGCGGGCTACAGAAACGACAGGGGAGACAATATCAAAAGGCAGTTTAACTCACTTAACCTCACTGCGGCGAACGGCTCGGTGTTAAACTTAACTTTTCCCACTACACAGTCTATTACAATAAGCGGTGTCGAGGATAAGACCTTTTCCGTAAGGGCATACGCAAGTAAATACATCTTCAGGAATTTTGTGCTTCACGCTTTTGCGGGTTACGGAAGGACTGAGGTTGAAACGGGGTTTTCCACTTCTGTCAATATAAACATATTGAAGGACTTTATAAGGGATACGCAATATGATGAAGATGATTTTTCTCTGGGCATCGGGTTTCACTACAAGATAACCGAGTGGCTTATTCTAAACGGCAATTATAAATACATCAAGGTTGACAGGGATATAGATGACAAGATAAGCGGAGGCGAGGATTCCAACAATGTCGTTGACGTAAAGCTGAATGTCATAATGGGAAGATACCTGTCTATGACTCTTTCGGGAAAATATTTTTCCAACAGCTTAATCGGCGAAATGCCTTTCCTCTATAACCGCTTTACCGCGGACCAGTTTGATCATGAGTACGGATACGTGGGAGTGGGATTTACAGTCCATTATGATTACAGCGATGTTTTTTAAAA
>CAZJVM010000042.1:11085-21681 GCA_964549305.1 uncultured bacterium | reverse complement strand
GTAAAGTTTTGACCTGTCGGAATGACCCGATATATGAAGTCGCTTCTTTAACGATATATGTCTTTTCAATGCCAAAAAAACGGTTTGTTTTTTCCTGCCGGCATTAAAATAAAGTATTACATTTCGAAAAAATATTTATAAAGGAGAAGTGTAATGAAATTTCGGTATTACTTCAGCGTCACAAGCCCTTTCTGTTATGTGGGAAACAAGCGCATCTTCGAGCTTGAAGAGGAATTCGGAATAAATTGGGAACTTAAGCCCTTCGTAATCGGAAGGGATGAAAACGATTCCCCTCCCGCACCGTCTGAAATGAAGCATATGCGAAAGGATATTACTCGTCTGGCTTCCTTTTACGACCTTCCGCTTCAATTTCCCAAAGGTCCCCCGAAAAGTGGCCTTGCATCGGAATGTTTTTTCATTGCCAGTGACAAAGGCAGGGGGCGTGAATACATCGAAGCGATGAATCGCGCATTCTGGGGTGAGGGCAGGGATGTGGGCGACGAAGAAGTAATATCCGGTGTGATAAAATCAATTGGGCTTCCCGAAGTGAACATTTCGGAAAAAGCAAAAGACCCTTCTTTTAAAAAACGCCTTGAGGAATCAACGTCGCAAGGGCGGGAAGATGGCGTTTTCGGTGTGCCTACGCTTGTAATAGGCGATGAAGTATTCTGGGGACAGGACCGTCTCGATATAGTAAGGTGGCATCTTGAGAAAGTTCTGAAAAGCTGATTGGATTGAAGATAAATAATCGCCGGAAATCTTTAAATGAGGAGACTGGAATATGGCCGGAAAAACATTGCCTGATATCTGTTTTGAAATGCTCAGTGAAGAGGTTGCTCTTGAGAGGGTTTCCGGATTTGATGACATCGAAAATGTAAAACTTCTTTCCGGTGATGAAGGAGGAGGAATAAAAATTTACCGCGGAGAAAAAATAGACAAGGTCACCATCGTGGATTTTAAACTTGGCAGGGAGACGATGTCTCCTTTCGGCAAAAACGAGAAAATCGTGGAGGCGGAAATTTTTCAGATTTTGCCCGATTTTTCATATAAGATTCCCGTGTGGGGCATTAACTCGGTTATAACAGAAGATGGCAAGTATGCTTTTGATACGGATTTTTCCTTCGGCTTTGACCTCGTGCAGGATTACGATTTCGTAATGAAGTATCTCGATCCTTTCAATGAGGAATATAAAAAATTCTGTAACCACAAAGATCTTGAAATAGTGCGTCTGGACACTACGACAACGTGGGTGAGGTCTTATATTTCTCCCGTTTTTATTATAGCCGAAACGCAAACGGAGAAGATGGAAACGGTTTATGACCTATGTGGTAAAATGATTAGACTGTGGGCGAAAATTTACAGTGATGCCGAAAACCTTGGTGAGGATTTTAAAAAGAGTCAGCAGGCGCGACTTCAGTCGCAGTATAGCGGAATGAAAGATACCGACAGAATGGGGCACGTTATCCGCAACCTTTACGGCGAGGAAACATTCGGAAAATTTTTTAAGGCAATGGTCTGATTGCCTCAAAACAAAAAGTGATTGCTTTTGCGGTTTCCCTTTTGCTTTTTTGAATTCCCGTAAGCCCTTTATTCGCGCGGCTTTTAGAGGAGTGTTTAAAAAAAACAAAAAATTTCTTGACAGCTATAAGTTTAAAGAAGTATAAGTTGAAAACTTTTCAAGTTCCATTTTCAAATTCTAGTTGATGAGTAATAAAAATTCATAAGCTCGTTGGCAGCACATTTCAGATTCAAGAGAATATTCGCTAAATGAGATTTATTCCTGATCCTTTCGTGACAAGCAGTTTGTAATAATAATTTATATTTTATACTGGGTTAATGAAAAGGATTATATTTATATCAGTCATTCTCTTATGCGCAACTCTGGGAACTATTACTGTTTTCTCTTTTTCCTCTGCTCCCGAACAGCCTATAAAATACAGCCACAAAGCGCATATTGACCAGGGTTTGGAGTGCGATGAATGTCATATTCACGTGAATGACCAGACTTTCGCGAGCATTCCCAAAATATCTCAGTGCCTCGAATGTCACGAGGATGCCATAACCGAAAGCCCGGAAGAGGAAAAAATCAGGACAATAGCTTCACAGGGCGGAGAGCTTCACTGGGAGAGAGTTTTCAGGCTTCCGTCTCACGTCTTTTTTTCTCACAGGCGCCATGTGGTAGTGGGTGAAGTTGAATGCGTTAACTGCCACGGTGAAATGTGGAAATTGACGGAACCTCCCAAAAAACCACTGAAAGAGCTTGTAATGGAAGACTGTATCGATTGCCATACAAAAAGGGACGTGGCGTGGGACTGCATAGACTGCCACAAATAAAAGTTAGTATGAAGAACAAAAATAAAATCAAGAGAAGAAGTTTTTTAAAGGCGACAGGACTGGTTTCCGCCCTAACTGCAGCAGGTTGCCAAAAGATAAAAAATACAAATAAATCCATACATAATTTTTTGAACCAGTTTGAAGAGACGATTGTTCCCTATGATGTTGAAACGCACGTTAATTCCTCCTGTACGATTTGTCCGAGTTTTTGCGGAATAAAGGTAAGAAAAATCGGCGAAAGAGTGGTGAAAATCGAAGGCAATCCCGAGCATCCAGTAAATCGCGGAGGATTGTGTACAAGGGGAGTTGCGGGAATTCAGCATCTCTATAATCCCAACAGAATTAAAAGCCCTCTGATTAAATCCGGCGGGGGAGAATCATCGGAATGGGTTTCTGTTTCATGGGATGAAGCGATAAAAACGCTTTCCGAAAAACTTATCGCCCAAAGAGAAGAAAATCCCGCAGGACTTATGTTTATTCAGGATTCAAGAAGCGCTTCCCTCGAGAAAAAGCTCTACGAGCGCTTTATGAAAGCATATGGAAGCCCGAATTATGTTTCCTATAACGATGCTCTTGACGGGGACGATGAGTGCCAGTTGGATGCGATACATCTTATGCAGGGAATTGACCGCCGGCCGTCATATGACATTAAAAACGCGGGCATAGTTGTCTCCTTTTCAACGGATTTTCTTGAAAGCCACCTCAACCTGATGCAGTCAGTAAGCGCGTACGGTTATGCGCGCAGGGAAAGAGAGGCGGGACGGTCAAAGTTTGTACATATCGGGGCGCGCCTTTCGGCAACTGCGGCAAGCGCCGACAAATGGATTTCCATAAAGCCGGGCACCGAGGCAATCATTGCCCTTTCAATAGCTTATGTCCTTATACGTGAAGACCTCTATGATTATGATTTTGTCAGCAAAAACTGTTCCGGATTTGAAGACGAAGTATCGCGCGACGGTAAAATCAGGCGTGGATTCAAATACTGGGTTATGAGCGATTACGCGCCCGTTGATGTGGAAGAGATTACGGGAGTGAGCGCGGAAGATATTATCGAAGTTGCAAGAGCGCTTTATTCATCGAAACCGGCTCTCATAATCGGCAGGCGCGACGATGTAATGACACAAGCGGCAGTACACAGTCTTAATCTGCTTTGCGGAAGTCTGGGAAGTGAGGGAGGGATGCTTTTCCCTCACGAAATACCCCTGAGCAATGAAGCAGAAATAAAAAATGATAAAATGGCAAAATCAGGCCTTGCCTTCAAGCCCCTTGCCTCTGCCGGAGAAGAAATGCTTTATGAAACCGATAATTCAGTTCTTCCCGAAAAGCTTGACAATAGCGACTCGCCCGTAAAACTTCTGCTTATAAAGAATGCAAATCCTGTATATTCAAGCCCTGGTAAGGATAAATGGGCGCAAGCAATGAAAAAAATTCCCTTTAAAGTGAGTTTTTCTCCGGTGATGGATGAGACGACGGAACTTTGTGATTTGATTCTTCCCGATTGCACATATCTTGAAAAGTGGAATGGCGCAACCGTAAATACGTCTGAAGGATATCAGGTTTTTTCCGTATCAAAGCCGGTTGTTGCGCCTGTAACTGACTGCAGGGCAACCGAGGATGTGATTCTCGGGATAGCGGCAGGGATGCCCTCGGGAGTTTCTTCTAATTTAAATTGGAAAAATTTCAGGGAATATATCGAGTGGTCAATTGAAGGGCTCTTCAATGCCGGAAGGGGTGACTACATATCGGAAGATTTCAAGGGACGTTGGGTCAGACTTCTTGAAAAAGCCGGTTGGAGAATTCCAAAAAAATCAGACAGAAAAGAATTTGTAGATAATGTTATTGAAAAAGGCGGATGGTGGGACCCTGTCTATTATTATAACGAGCTTCCCGGGATTGTAAAAACAGGCAGGGGCAAAGCGGATTTTCTTCCTTCAAAACTTGTTTCTCTGATTGATGAAGCACGGTCTAAAGGCGATGAAAAGGCAAAGGAAATAAGTGAAGTGTATTCCCGTTTTATCGAAGGGAAAGTCAACCCCTTTTATATTGACATGGTGTCTGAAAAATCCGGCAAAGAAAGCGATGGCGGGATGCTCCATCTTCACAACATCAAAACGATTTCACTTACGGGAATGTCTCAGCCCAATTCTCCGTGGCTTATGGATAATGCCACTTCCGTTGTTGCCGACAGGTGGAATACGTGGGTTGAAATCAACCGTGAAACTGCACGGGAATTAATGTTGAATGACGGTGATTATGTTTTTGTTGAATCGGAGAAAGCTAAAATAAAAGGAATAGTTGCGCTGTCAGACGGCATTCATCCCGAATGTATTGCTGTCCCCGCGGGTTTTGGACATTCCGCCGGAGGCGTCTGGTCATCGGGAATAGGAAGCAATGCCGCGGATATAATAGCAGGCGAAAGAGACCCTCTTTCGGGAATTTGCCTTCCCGACAGGGCAATGGTCAAAATATATAAGGCATAGGGGATAATTTATGGCAAGATGGGGTATGGTCATAGACCTTGATAAATGCAGCGGATGCGGTGCGTGCGCTGTTGCCTGCGTATCGGAAAACAACGTTGCCCCCTCAAATCCGGACTGGTACAAAGTCGGAAGGTCAATACGGTGGATGGATTTTATTATAGAGCAGGAAGAGGAATATCCTGAGATAAAAAAGAAGCTTCTTCCAAGACCCTGTCTGCACTGTGATGAACCGCCCTGTATAAAGGTTTGCCCCGTGAGAGCGACCTACAAGGGAGAAGGCGGAATAGTCGGGCAGGTTTACGCAAGATGTATCGGATGCAGATATTGTACTGCGGCATGCCCTTATACAGTGAGGTATTTTAACTGGTTTGTCCCCGAATGGCCCGATGAGATGAAGGCGATGTTTAATCCTGATGTATCAATCAGACCAAAAGGGGTTGTTGAGAAATGTACATTTTGCCATCACCGTCTTCAGAAAGCAAAGGATAAAGCAAGTTTTGAGAAACGGAAAATGAGAGAAGATGATTATGTCCCTGCCTGCGCTGAAGTATGTCCGGCAAAAGCAATCTATTTCGGCGACCTTGATAATCCTGAACACAAGGTATTCACTTTATCAAAAAGCAGGCGCGTAAAAATACTTCTCGAGGATTTGGGAACAGAACCAAAGGTTTTTTATCTTTCAGAGGGTGAATAATTAATGGCTGAGGAAAAAATACATTCGAAGTTTAAAGACCCTGATGATTTATTGCTTGAACCGGTAATTAATACAGGCAAGGGCTTTTATGTGACCGTGGGAGTACTCCTTGCGGTGATAGCATGGGGCGCATTCGCCTATTTTTGCCAGCTTAGGTGGGGATTGGGAATGACGGGGATGAACCGTCCCACCTACTGGGGAATTTATATTACGAATTTTGTGTTCTTTATCGGAATCAGCCATGCAGGCACTCTTATTTCCGCCATACTTAGAATCGCGCAGGCAGAATGGAGACGCGCCATAACGAGGTCTGCCGAGGTTATAACCGTTATGGTGATTTTTATCGGTTTGGGAAATATTATCGTTGATATGGGAAGACCTGACAGACTGATGAATCCTCTCCTGTACGGAAGATTTCAGTCGCCACTTTTATGGGATATGATAAGCATCTCCACATATCTGACGGCAAGTTCGATTTATCTTTATATCCCCCTGATTCCCGATATAGCAATCGTAAGGGACAAGACAAACAAGTTCAAACTTTTCTATACGATACTTGCAATGGGATGGAGAGGTACGGAAAGGCAGTGGAGAATTCTCGAGCGGCTCATAGCTGTGATGGCAATTCTCGTTATTCCCGTAGCTATATCGGTGCATACGGTTATATCTTATGTTTTTTCGATGACTGTCCAGCCAATGTGGCACAGCACCATATTCGGACCGTTTTTCGTGGCAGGCGCGATTTTTTCCGGAATTGCCGCGCTCATAATCGGAATGGCAATACTGAGAAAGGCGTTCAAGCTTGAGTCTTATTTCAAGCCGATTCATTTCGACTATATGGGAATTCTTCTTCTTGTTATGACACTGCTCTGGTTCTATTTTACCTTCTGCGAGTACATTACTACATACTACGGTGCGGAACCGGCGCATATGGCGGTTTTTTGGGAAAAGTTCAACGGGCGGTATGCACCCGAATTCTGGGCAATGGTGATAACCTGTTTTGTCATTCCCTTTACGATACTGTGCAACAGCAAAACCCGTACAATCACGGGAACGGTAATTGCGTCGTTTTCCGTTACGATAGGTATGTGGCTTGAAAGATTCTGTATCATTGTCCCTACTCTCGTAAATCCGCGTCTTCCTTACGATAGAGGCAGTTATTATCCGACGTGGGTTGAATTTTCGGAACTTGCCGCATCCTTCGCGTTTTTCCTTCTGCTTTACGTGCTTTTTACTAAATTTTTTCCTATGGTTTCCATATGGGAAATCAGGGAAGGACGGGAGAAGGGCGCGGACGAAGTCAGAGAGAGAGTGGATTCCTATGTCACTCATTTTGATGGGGAATCTGAAAAAGCGTGAGGTAATCCTGAAAGGAAGTAATTGGTTATGGAAGAGAAAAAAATCGATAACATATCAAAGATTATGCAGTTTTTAATAATGATGTTTATGTGGTGTTTTGTGAGCGGAATCATAATATTTGTTTTAAACTGTTATTTTTTTGCTGTGGAATGGCAGGACCCCGCGGTGCCATTTGCCAAAATAGTAGGAATGATAGCAATTCCTCTTTTTCTTATTTTAGGCTCAGTAGTTACAACGATTTACTTCGGAATATGCAGGGATAAGAGTGAAAAATAATATGAAATTCAGAATTATGAATAAAATAACGGGTATCAGAACTGCGGCAATATTTTTTCTTTCCTTCTTCATCTTGTTTGCCCTTTCCTTTGGTATTGCAAAGGCGCAGACAGGTCTTTTAAAAGGCGACCCCTCATCAGGTTGGGAATCCTTTTATAATAAGGGGTGTATTACATGCCATTCTATTTGGGGTGAAGGCGGGAAGGAAGGTCCCGAACTTGTAACGCGCGAAGGAAGCAGGACGAATATTTCCGAAAGCGCTCTTGCCGCGGGAATGTGGAATCACGCCCCGGTAATGCTCGAGCACAGAATTTTGAAGAAGGCAACGGATGAAAGCATATCGCAGAAAGAAATGTCCGACATTTTTGCCTTTCTCGTTTTCATGCGCTCGAATATTGAAATAGGAAGCTCGAAAAACGGTGAAAGGGTGTTCAAGGCAAAAAAATGCGGAGCCTGCCATACGCTCAGAGGCGAAGGGGGTAGGGTAGGTCCGGAATTGACTACCTGGGGCAAATACTCGAGTCCTGTTGTGTGGGCGTCTCTTATGCTCAACCACGCTTCCGATATGAGAAGCGCTATGAAAGATTCGGGAATCAGATGGCCGGTTTTTTCCGGAAGTGAAATGGTTGATCTTGTGGCATATGTAAAGGAAGTTTCAGGCAGTGCTGAAAAAGAATATCTCACTCCGGGAAGTCCTTCTGAAGGAAGAAATATATTCAGAAAAAAAGGATGCGCAAACTGCCATTCTGTTTCAGGAAGAGGAGGCGGAAGCGCGCCTGACCTTTCGAGGCGCCTTGTACAAAAGAAAAATGAAAGCGGTACAATATCACAGCTTGCAGGCCTTATCTGGAACCACGCCCCTCAGATGATTGCAAGCGGGGCGAATATAGGAAGGCGAAGCAGTCGGTTTTCTCCTGAAGAAATGTCCGACCTCATAGCTTATCTTTTCAGTCTCAAGTATGTTGAATCTCGGGGAAGCGCTCGTCGCGGAAAAAATGCATTCACAACTAAAAAATGTACCATTTGCCACACAACTGGTAAAACGGTGCAGGCAGAAAAGATAAAGATTCCTCTGGAAGAAAGTGAGGTATCTTCAATCTATATGGCTTGGGCCATGTGGAATCACGGTCCTCAGATGAGGAACAAGATGAAGGACAAGGGGATATCGTGGCCTCTAATGAATGCGTCTGAATTAAAAGACATAGTGGAATACCTCAAATAGGATTGATTACGCGGTTTGCCGCATACCTTTAATAAAATAATTTATATTTCTTTTTTTCTTGACGATAGCCGTTGATTCCGATTATCATTAAGCGAATAATTCAGAAATTTATAAAAACCAACTAACTCTTTGGAGGACTTTTATGCGAAGTAAAAAGATAGTGTCGTTGTTCAGCATCTTTGCATTTCTTGTAGTATCTGTTTTTCTTATTTCCCCTGCATCAGCGGCGAAGAAACCAAATATTAAAAAAATTTCACCTTCTAAGGGTACACAGGGCGAAGTGGTGAAAGTTACAATCAAGGGAAAAAAATTCAGCAAGAAGAAATCAAAAAACAAGATTATCGTGAGCGGTAGTGGTGTAAAGGCGAAGGTAACAAAAGCGTCAGCAAAAAAGCTGAAAGCGAATTTTACCATCGATTCAAGCGCAGATGCCGGTAAAAGGAAGGTACAGGTTAAAATCGGAAAAAAGAAATCCAACAAAAAGAAGTTTACTGTTAAATCAAGCGCTGATGTCGTTGCAGGTTCGACGACGTCAGATCTTGGAAGCGTTAGTGCCGCAGGATGGGATAGCATAAAGGGAACGGATATTTTGACAACCGGCAATCCCGCAACCGGCGGTCACGGAGCACTTAAAGATGAGCTCGTGACTATTACCCTTCAGGCAGCGCACGATGACAATTATCTCTATGTAAGAGCAAAGTGGGCTGATACTTCAGAAAGCAATACGCATAATATCTGGACTTATGACCCTGCTGTAACAACAACATCATGGACAAAATCAGGCAACGAAGACAGATGGTATATGATGTTCCCCATTACAGATGTTGCCGGAAGAGAAGGCAAAACATTTGCGCAGGCAGGTTGCGCTATGACCTGCCATCTTGTTGATACAGGCAAACAGGTTGTAACCAACACAACAGATACGATTTCAAGCTGTGGAGTATGTCATCCCAATTCCGATACGGATCCGGGCTCATCATTTGTTCATATCTCATCAGGCGTAGATGACAATTGTTCTCAATGTCATGCTGACAGGGAATTCGATAAGGACGGAGCTGATATGGCAGCGCCCGCAGGCGGTGCTTTTGATGTATGGCACTGGAAAGCGGGAAGGTCCGCACCTCTTAACCTTGCCGAAGACCAGAGTATCGTAGGTCCCGCGAAACGCGGTGGCGACGGCGATGATTTGACAAGCAAAAATGACGGAACACCAGGACCTATGTATATCTGGACGCCTGCAAGCGGTAAAGACCAGTCTGACGTTATACTTGCAAGCAAGCTTTATGGTGACGGCGCATATTACGGTGTCGGAGACCTTTGGCTCTCAGGCGACCTTGCCGTATGGGATGATAATGAAGGCAAGTGGTTTGCGGCAGACGTCGGGTCTCTGACTTCTACGGTTGTTGTTACAGATACTTCAGATATTACACACACTGTTACGGTATTCAGTTCAAGCAAAGAGGTATCACTGCCTACAACGAGCACACTTACCGTAAGAAGGTCAATTTACAATGATGACAAGGTTGCAGAAGGAAGTAATGGCGACCTGGTTTCCGGTTCAAGCTACAGTAATGGTGCATGGACGGTTGTAATCAAAAGAAAATTTGACACCGGAGATTCGAAAGATGTCAAGTTTGAATCAGGCAAGACTTACAACTTTGGTATTGCGGTAACCGACAGCTCGGGTATAAACCACAAGGGAAGCAACCTTAAGACACTGCTTATTCAGTAGTCTTAAAGGATAAGAAAGTACTCGAAAGCCGCCGGAGTTCAGTCCGGCGGCTTTTTTTTGTGATATTTGGCAGATATTTTACTTTACAAAGCACCCTTCCTCTGCTATATAACGAGCTTAAATATTTTAAGTATTTTCTCATTTTCTATGAACAGGCAAATTAGATTTAATATATTTTTTGGCGTTTTTATCCTGCTAATTTTCTCATCTTTACTGTTCCCTTATGAAATTTTTGCAAAAAGTTTCAGTCTTGATATGCGAAGCATCTATGATTTCAGATCCGCAAGGTTCAAGGATATAAGGACAAACGATGTTGACCACGATTTTTTCCAGTATATTACCTTAAAAAGCGAAGGATACGGGCTTGAAAATCTTGAGACATATGTAAACGGAAGAGTGGAGAGGGATATAGACGGCACTGGAATCAAGGATTATTTTCGCGATGTGAGAGATACTTACGGTGGTGATGACAGAATTTCTGATATTTACAGTGCCTGGG
>CAZJVM010000042.1:0-10985 GCA_964549305.1 uncultured bacterium | reverse complement strand
AAATATCTCGATTTAAGCTATGATTTTGCTTTTTATCAGAATCTCGGGCGCAACCTTGACCTTTCCGTAGAATATGCTCTCATAAACAATGACCCTAAGGATGTAAAAGCTGAACTATATTATGTGTGGCAGAGGTTTGCCTCGAAGTTTCTTCTTTCTTTCTACAGACGACTCGGAGGAAGCAATGCCGATGATTATGATTTCGATTACACTTCCTCATCCAACAGGGGAAACGACGGCTATGATGTGGCAAGGCTTAACCTTGGCGACCTTGACCCCTATGAGGAATATTATATTCTCGTCGATCAACCAATCTATGAGAGGTTTAATATAGAGGCCTCTCTTACAGTACACAATTTGAGTAATAACAACGAGGGAAATCAGTATAACTCCGATTATCTGGAGTTCACTACTGGAATAAGATGTAGAGATATTATGCTGGAAGGCAATGATATTCTTTTTGAATGGAATCATTATCAGGATGATAGAAAATCCGGGCGTTTTGAGACAGAGTCCAATGAGATTGGAGGACAATACAGTCAGATGCTTGGAGATAATATGGTTGTTTCTGCAAGGACTTTTTACAGGTTTTATGATTATAACAATAATGTTTACCAGACTTACGGTTTTACCACTCAGATTAAGGGAGAAGTCGGTACGAGGGTTAATTATCTTGTAGCTTATTCCTATGAAGAAGATGATAAACTTGCAGTTCCCTTTTCAAAACTTGATTATCTTCAAGGTGTGAGAGTAGAGCTTGAATTTACTTTTTAATAAAAATGGAGTGTTTAATTAATTGATGAAAAAAGCAGATAAACAATACGGATTATTAGCATCAGCGCTATCTGTGTTAGTGGTATGTCTGATATGTTTTTTTCCTGCCTGCAACGAAGAAGATGCAGGTCTTATTTTTCCTCATCAGTTCCATACCGATCCTGACGGTGATGTGGGGGCAAGTTGTACTGACTGCCATTCTACAGATGCCAACGGGCAAAAAATGAAATTGCCGACCCATGAAGAATGTTCACAATGCCACTCTATAGATGTAAGAATAGAACATCACGGTATTCTCCATTCGAAAGAACATGAGAAATATGAACAATGCGATAAATGCCACAAGGAACAGGTAAGTGAAGTTTCCGATGAATGTGTAATGTGCCATACCCGCGATGACAGAAAGGTATTTATTAAATTAATTTCTTTAGCGCCTGATGATTTAATATTTTCTCATCAGAAACATTTAGATCTCAACTATGAATGTTTGAAGTGCCATCCTGATATAATAAAAAGGGAAAAAGTTTCTTTTTCTGACATTCCAAAAATGGATAAGTGTTTTGAATGCCACAATGTGAAAGATACAAACTGTAACAAGTGCCATTCCGAAATTCGTGAGACCCGCAGACCTTTTGACCATACCATTCCCATATCTCACGACGCGTCCTGGAAAGTGCGTCACGGCAGGGAACTTAAAGGCAATGAGGATAAATGCGAACTTTGCCATAAAGCCGATAATTGTCAGGAATGTCATTTGAAAAATAAGCCCTCATCACACACTCTTTCGTGGAAACAGGATATACACGGAAGGTATGCAACGCGTGACAGGGAAAACTGCGCGGTATGCCATCAGGCGGATTACTGCAGTCGTTGTCATCAGCAGAAACCCACCACCCATTTCGAACCCAATTGGGTGCCTAATCACAGAGTGCCCGCAAAGAGAAACGGAAGGTCCTGTCTTGTCTGCCACGAAAGGGATTTCTGCGGCATTTGCCATAATGTAAATCTTAAAAAAATAGTGAAATAAAATAATGAAGAAGTCTTTTTTTGAAATTTGTCTAAATTCCTGTTTTCCCCTGAAACTGTTTTCGCTTTTTGCTTTTTTTGCCCTCTTTGTTCTATCTGCCTGCGGAGGAGGGGGAGGAGGAAGCACGAGCAGTTCAGATGTCAAAAAAGTGAAAAGCCCTCCTTTTCTTGGCAGAAAGTTTATAGGAAGCAACCGATGCAAGCATTGTCATAACAACAAGGGGAAAGAGTGGAAGAAGACGAAACATTCATCGGCTTTTTCTGATGCGGGCAGTAATGAAACGTGCTTTCAGTGTCATACAACCGGTTATGACAAAAAAATTAAAAGCGGCGGGTATGACGAAAACGCGGAAAAAGGGTTGGAAAATGTTGGCTGTGAGTCCTGTCACGGCGCCGCGGCAAAGTATTCACCTCATTACACGAGAGGGCAGAGAGCACGGAGAATTCAGTTTAAGAGAACCCTACTGAGCCTTCAGGCGAAAAACTGTGGCAAATGTCATACGAAAACGATTTCCGGCTCGCAGTCTGCGGGGCAATATGACCAGTGGGTAAATTCTTCCCATTCCAATTCTCTCAAGATATTAAAAGGGCACAAAGAATCGCAAAAGTCCTGTCTTGACTGTCATAGCGCAGACAGCATTTATTACGGGAAATCCGTTTCTCTGAAAACTGCGGTAAATCCCGTGGTTTGCGCAGGGTGCCACGACCTTCACAGCAGTAAAAATGAGTTCAGCCTTCGTCTTACGGGCAATGGCGTATTTCCGGGAAGCGATACTGAATACACCGCGGGAAACGCCGCAATCTGCTTTTCCTGCCATAATGACCGGATAGAAGATGTAGATAAGGCGGTTTCGTCAGGCACCATCCCGGAAAATAATCAGGCACAGCTACTTGTGGGAGTGGGAGGATACCAGTTCGGCGAAACAATCGACAATTCCTTCCATTCTACATTTGTTGAGAAATGTCTTACCTGTCACGGTTTTGATACTCCATCAAGCGGTGAGAAGGGACATAACACATTGGGCGGTCATTCATTTATGATGAGGGATTCGGACGAAAATCTGTTTCTCGATGCCTGCGGACAGTGCCATTCAGGATTATCTTCCTTTGACAGAACGGCGCGCGGTGATTATGACGGTGACGGAGATACAGAAGGAATTCAGTCTGAAGTTGACGGATTGCTGGCGCTTCTGAAGGTGAAAATACTCGAATCCGGAAATGTGAGTGAAGACACCGATTCATTCGGAAGAACGATTTTTAATTTCTCCTCTTCTGCCACGGATTCCGAAAGAAGGGCGGTATTTAACTGGTATTTTGTCAATAATGACAAAAGTCACGGTGTTCATAATGCCGGTTATGCAGTAAAACTTCTCCAGCTTTCCTATAACAAGCTTGCGGGCAGTGACGTTCCCGGCGCGGACATTCGCTAAATAAAAACTATTGACAAAAATGACACAAAAGGTGATATTCTTCTTCTGAGCACGTTGAGGAGAAGAAATGAAGAAGAATATTGTCCCTGTTGTACTCTTTATAATTATTATTCCCGCTTTTTTCTTTTTTTCCATCAAACTGCAGTCTTCCCTTGAAAAAGACCTTGTAAAAAGATTTACAGAGCAAAAACTTCTTGTGGCAAGGCAGGTGTCAAATAGTATTGAAAAATACTTTTATTCAATAAAAAGAAATGTGGAATTGACAAATGCCCTGTCCAAAAAAGGCTGGATAGGTACTTCCTCTTATGAAGAATATCTGAATTTTATTTCAGGTTATTTCAAAAAATTCAAATCAGTTGTCTTTGTTTTTACCGTTCAAAATGGGAATGTGGTCTTAAACAGGATAAATCCCGTAAATTCGGATTTAGACGAAGAATTTCTAAAAAAAAATGTCAGGCAGTCAATGAACGGTGGAAAAGATTTTTTTCATAATTTTTATACTGCCGGTAACAGATATATGATTATTTTGCCCGATTTTCGTAACGGCAATCGCAAAGAAGTAAACAACGACTCTTTCCTTTCCGGATGCATTGTAGATATGTCAATGATCGCGGAAATGTTTGGCGACCCTCTGAAAGAAAGCAGAAGAAGTTATGCGTGGATTCTCGATTCTTTTGGAAACCTAGTTTATCATCCATTCCATACTGAAATGCAGGGCAGGAATATTATCAATCACGACGATTCCTGTTATGAGTGTCATTTGAACAGATTCAGTGCCGAAAAAAATATACTGGAAGGGGGAGAGGGGTATTCACGTTACAGAATCGAGGGAGAGGAAGAAAAACTCGTCATCTTCAATTCCATCACCATAGGTTTGGAATCGGAAAATGATTTGCCTGAAAAAATAGGTTCAATTGTCATTTCCGTGCCATATTCCGATGTCACTCTATATGTGACTAAAATAAACAACAGGATTATACTCCTTTCCGTGGTATCCATCATACTAATAATATCCTTTGCAGTATACATAATTGCCATAAACGCAAAACGCGTTAAAAGCGATGAGGAATCCAGGTGGAGCAGGCACGTGATTGAAACAAAAAACCGCCTCGAAACTCTCTTTGACGGCATAACCGACGGCATATGCATAATAGATAATGAATACAGAGTTATCACAATGAACAGGTCAATGAAACAACTTATGTCGGTGGGTAGTGATATTTACGAAGGGCATTATTGTTATGACCTCTTTTGTGACAGCAAGGAGATATGCAAAAAATGTCCCGTCCGCGATACCCTTGAAAGGGGTAAACCCTGTCAGATTGAAAGGGAGTTGAGACAGGGCAATGGTGAAAAAAGATATTGGCAGATTTTTACGTTTCCAATCAGAAATGCCGACGGCGTAGTCAATCAGGTCATCAAGTATGTGAAGGATTTTACGGATAGTAAAAAAATTAACGATGAGCTTGAGCTTTCAAAAAGATTGTCGGCAATGGGACAGATGATTGCCGGTGTTGCCCATGAAATTAAAAACCCCCTTCAAAATATAAGTATGGGGATAAGCCTTATAAAATACGATCTCGATGAAAACAGTGAAGGCGCAAAAACGCTCGGAGGTGTAGTTGACGGTGTGAAAAAACTCAACAGTATAGTCTCCGACCTTCTTGATTTTTCAAGACCTCTTAAAATCGAAACCTACGATTATGATGTGAATGAAATTATCGAGAGTGTTATCGATGAATTCAACGCGGAATTTTCCTCGAACAGGGTTGTGGTTCGCAAGAGTTTTCTAAACAAAGGCAATTCCAATATCAATATAGACGCATTTAAAATAAAACAGGTTTTTTACAATCTTTTTCAGAATGCTCTTGAATCTATGCCTGAGGGAGGGTCTATATGGGTGCAGTCCGAAACCGTTTTTGACAGAAGCAATAAAAAGGTCATCATAAAATTAAGAGATTCGGGAAGTGGAATAAGAGAGGAAAATATAAGTCAGGTTTTTGACCCCTTCTTTACGACAAAAAGCAAGGGCGTCGGGCTCGGTATGGCAATAGTGAAAAGGATTATCGAGCTTCACAAAGGTATGATTTCCGTAGAAAGCACCGAAGGCAGGGGCACGGAGTTTGTAATAGTCCTTATTGACGCGCTCAATGAAGAGAATAGTATTCCAATTACCGGGGTGAAAAAATGAATAGAAGCATACTGATTGTTGATGATGAAAGGGTGATATGCCAGCATCTCAAGAGAGTGCTTGAAAAGGAGAAGTATGAAGTGGAAGTCGCAGGAAACGGGGAAGAAGCGCTTCAAAAAATAGATTCCCGCGGATTCAAACTTGCTGTTGTTGATATAAAAATGCCGGGAATAGACGGACTTCAGCTTTTGGATATCATAAAAAAGAAATATACGGACACTGCCGTAATCATAATGACTGCCCACGGAAGCATAGAAACTGCCGTGAGCGCAATGAAAAGAGGTGCAGTGGACTACCTCAGAAAACCCTTTGAAATAGAGGAAATACTTCTTGTCGTCGCGAGGGTTTTCGAAAGGCTTAATCTTCTCGAAGAAAATATTTATCTTAAAAGCCAGATAGAAGAGAAAAACAGATTCGGAAACATAATCAGCCAGAATCATAAAATGAAAAATATATTCAACGTAATCGCTACTGTTGCCCCTACCGATTCAACGGTGCTTATTCAGGGGGAAACGGGCACGGGAAAAGAGCTTGTGGCAAGGGCGATACACTACAGCAGTAATCGCAAGTCGAAAAAGTTTGTTACCATAAATTGCGGGGCACTGCCCGAAACATTGCTTGAAAGCGAATTATTCGGACATGAAAGAGGTTCTTTCACAGGCGCAGTGCGTCAGAAGATAGGAAAATTCGAATATGCTGACGGAGGCACCGTGTTTCTTGATGAAATTGGCGACATAACCCACGCAATGCAGATTAAACTTTTGAGATTTCTGCAGGAAATGGAATTTGAAAGAGTGGGAGGTAATTCCACCATAGGAGTCAATGTAAGGATAATCTGCGCCACGAATAAAACTATTATGGAGGAAGTAAGAGAGGGAAGATTCAGGGAAGACCTTTTTTATAGAATCAATGTTGTGCCCATAAATCTGCCGTCACTTGCGGAAAGAATGGAGGACTTGCCTCTCCTGTCGCTTCATTTTCTGAGAAAATGCTCTGAAAAGATGGGAAAGGAGATAACGTCAATTTCGCAGGATGTCATTGACAAGATGATGCATTATTCCTGGCCCGGAAACGTAAGAGAGCTTGAAAATATGATTGAAAGGGCGGTTATAATGGAAAGGGGCAATATGGTTACCGAACTGGACCTCCCCTCCAGTATAGCATCGCCTGTTTCAAAGGGCATTAATGTAGTTTCCTATTCTCTTCCGGAATGGGTTGATGAAAATGAAAAAAGCTATCTTGTAGAGATTCTCGACAGGTTTCACGGTAATGTGGAAAAAGCGCGGATTAAAGCGGGAATCGGCACAAAAACCTTTTACAGAAAACTTAAAAAATATAACATCGTGCCTTCAAAATTTAAAGATTGATACCTGCCCCGGAAAATATAAAATTACCCTTTAAACAGTTTAAAATCTTTCCTTTCTTGGAAAAAAAATGTCCTTTCTGAGAATATCCCCCTGATTCATTAAGTACCCCATTGGAAGTAACTATTTGTTTAATAAGCGTCATTGCCTTTTTTTCGGCACTCCCCCCCGTTGGTATGAAATATGCTTAAACATAAAGGTATGAAACAGTCAATTTCACATAAAAGATGTGTTTTTTTTAGGAAAGGAACGGTTTTTAAATGCATCGGTTTTACGGAAGGGATTAAGTTTCCAAGCAGAAAAGAAATTGTCAAGTATTGCGCGTCGGGAAATTTTGAAAGTTGCCCTATTTATCTGGAAAAAAAGAATCCGACCGTTCAGGGAATTAAAAAATAAAATCTCTATTTTGAAGCGGTTATGAAGAAAATATTGATAACGACAGGGTTGGTAATAAGCTTATTTATTCTTTCGGGAGTATTTCGCGCAACTGCTTCCGGGGCACTTCCCTGCCTTGAATGCCACGAGTTGGAAGCGAAAGAAGATGGTTTGAAATATGCCCACAAAGATGTTGCCTGCGAAGACTGTCATAGCGATATAACCTTTGACGAAGACCCTCATTCAAGAAGCGTTCTTTCTTCGAGACAAATCTGCGGAAACTGTCATGAAGAGGAATACAGTCTTTTGCAAAACAGCATTCATGGAGAGAAAAAAAACAGGAAGGAGATTTATGCCATTGAATGCGTTGACTGCCACGGGAACCATTCAATCCAAATAAGCAGAAACAGGACAGAAAACCCCATAAGGGGGAAAATATCTGCTGTATGCGCAGATTGCCATGCCAGTGTGAAATTTGTGGAGGTGTCGGGAGGAGTTTATTCGAGGAAAGTATATGTTGAATATGAGAACAGCGTTCACGGGCAATCCGTAGGAAAGGGTGTTGTTGCCGCGGCGGTTTGCACCGATTGCCACGGTTCCCATAACATAATGAATCCTTTAGAGGATGGTTCGACTGTTTCAAGAAACAATGTGGCATCAACCTGCGGGGAATGTCATTACGGCATTTTTATGAAATACAGGAAGAGCATTCACTATGCCGCGCTGCAAAAGGGAATTTCCCGTTCTCCCGTCTGCATAGACTGCCACGGCATTCATACCATAGCAAGCATAATGGAGAACGATGACATTAGCGGTGCGGGAGGCAGAGAGCTTGTTTTCGGTTCCTGTATCAGGTGTCACGAAGATGTGAGGCTGAACAGGGAATATCAGGTTGAAACAGCGCGCGTATCAAGTTATCTCAACAGTTACCACGGTCTTGCGGCAAGACAGGGAGAGACAACAGTCGCGGACTGCGGAAGCTGTCACGGAGTGCATATGGTCCTGCCCTCAGACAATCCCGAATCCTATGTAAACATAAACAATCTAGCCACGACCTGTGGAAAATGCCATCCCAAGGCAGGAGAAAATTTTGCAGGTGGATTGGTGCATATTACCGGCACCGAAGACAGTGCTCATAATTACGATAAAATCATTTTCTATATAAAATGGATATATATTTTTCTGATTATAATAACGATATCTGGAATGTTTATTCACAACTTCCTTGATTTTGCTTATAAGCTTAAGCTTCACTTCAGTGGAAATATGCATCGCAATATTGAACGTAAAGGCGTTTTTTTTGAGCGCCTTACTTTAAACGAAAGAGTACAGCATTTCCTCCTGCTTTCATCTTTTACCATACTTGTCCTTACGGGCTTCGCACTGGTTTTTCCCGATTCCTGGTGGACTGCCCCCTTTAAGATAATAGAGAGAGGGGAGTCTGCAAGAGGATTGATACACAGGATTGCGTCACTTGTTATGATGGGTGTTGCCTTCTATCACATTTATTTTATTTCAGCCACGGACAGGGGAAAGTTCGAACTCAGGAGTATGATTCCTACTGATAAGGATTTGAAGGATATGGCGGCAAATCTTCTGTTTTTGGCAGGCCTCAGGAATGAAAAACCGAAGTATGAAAGGTTCAATTACATTGAAAAGAGCGAATACTGGGCTCTTGTCTGGGGCACGGCGGTGATGGCGGTTACAGGGCTCATTCTCTGGTTTGAAGAGGAAGTAATGCTCATAGTGCCGAAGATAGTCGTGGATATAGCTCAGATTGTCCATTACTACGAAGCGTGGCTTGCAACTTTGGCAATCCTTGTGTGGCATATCTATTATGTAATATTCAACCCTTCGACCTATCCGATGAACTGGTGCTGGATAACGGGGAAGATTTCCATAGAGGAGATGGAAGAGGAACATCCTTTGGAACTGGAAAAGAATAAAGAAAAAACGGGAGATGAGCGGACGGGATGAATATTATGAAGACAAAGAAGACGATTTTATTTAAATCTGCATTTGTTATTATTTCAGCGGTACTCTTTTCCCTTTCGGCGCAGGCATCTGAAAAGTGTATAGAGTGTCACTCGGAGAAAAGTATTCTCAATTCGGAACGGGGGAGCGAAATATATATCGATCTCGCAAAGTACGCATCTTCCATGCACGGAAATTTTTCCTGCCGCGACTGCCATTCTGAAATGGGAGAAGTAACAAGCTCTCTTGACCACGGAGAAGACACTAAAGTCAGATGTGAAAACTGCCACGAAGAAGAGTATGATATTTATCGCTCGAGTGTTCACGGATGGTCAAAGAAATCCCATAAATATTCCCCGCCCTATTGCAGTGACTGTCACGGGAAACATTATATCTCCTGTATAAGCGATCCTGAATGCCAAATTTCACCAATAAACCAGATTAATGTGTGTATTAAATGTCACGAAGACGAAAACGTCGTAAGGGATTACGGACTGCCTTCAGTGAAATTCATTAAATCCTATGAGAAAAGTGTGCACGGGAGAGCGATTGTAGAGAAAGGATTACTGGTGGCAGCAGTTTGCAGTGACTGTCACGGTTCGCACGGAATAAAACCAATAGAAGATGTCGATGACCTTCAATTTAAAAAGGACATGACAAAAATATGCGGCAGATGCCACAAGCCCATAGAGAAAGAATATAAAAAAAGTATTCACGGAATTGCTCTTGAAGGAGGAATCAAAGAGAGTCCTTCCTGCATAAACTGTCACGGAGAGCACGAAATTCTCGAACCGAAAGATAAGGGTTCATCAGTAAATACGAAAAATATTCCTGCCACCTGTTCCAAATGCCACGAGAATAAAACGATTACCACCGCCTACGGAATACCTGCAAACCGCTTTCAGACATATATGGACAGTTTTCACGGCATTCTTCTCGAATACGGGGAACCAAAGGCGGCAAACTGCGCAAGCTGTCACGGCGTGCATGACATTCTTCCGTCGACAAATCCACAGTCACGCGTTTACAGAGACAATCTTCCCGAAACCTGCGGAAATTGCCATCCAAACGCGGGAGAAAAATTCAAGGATGTAAAAATACATATTTCCGCGGAAAAATCCGTTTCGGCGGGAAAGTATTATGTGAGAAAATTCTATGTGTGGTTTATAGCCGTAATTATAACTTTCTTCTTGATTTATGTGGGTATGGAAACGTACAGCTATTTTTCGAAAAAAAGGGAAAATTAGATATGAAAGAAGAAAACAGAAAATACATTGAGAGATTTACTCTTGTTGTTCGGATTCAGCATATAATCCTTTTTGTCTCTTCCCTCGTGCTTGCCGTTACCGGCGCGGCGCTATTATGGCATTCAACAGATATGGGGAAGTTTATTATAAAGATCGGAGGCGGATACGAAAGCAGGGCTCTGATTCACAGAGTTTCGGCAATTGTGCTTATCGCCGACGGTATATGGCATTTGGCATATATTTTTTTTATCAGAAAAGCCCACGAAGATTTTTTGAAGGTCATTCCCCGTTTGTCTGACTTTACCAATTTTGCGCGTAAGATTTCATACTATCTTTCCGGCAAAAAAGAATTTCCCAAATTCGGAAAATTCAACTTTGTCCAGAAGTTTCAGTACTGGGGCGTAGTGGCGGGAATGATTGTGATGATTGTAAGCGGGACGGTGCTTTGGTTTAAGGATATATCGATGATAATTCTTCCGAAGTGGGCAATGGATGTTTTTTTAACTCTTCACGGGAGCGAAGGACTACTTGCATTTGTTGTGCTTTTAGTCTGGCACCAGTATAATGTGCATTTTAATCCTTCTATATTTCCTATGGATAAAAC
>CAZJVM010000041.1:0-23410 GCA_964549305.1 uncultured bacterium | reverse complement strand
ATGGGGTCAGGTTTTTCTTTATTACATTTTTACAATTCTTTCGAGTCTGTAATATAAAAGGACTTCCATAAACTTCTTGTTTGAAAGCGGATTGTCCTTCATTCTGAAAAGATGAGATGAGCATTTGCAGTCAGAACATCCGAATCCTGAAACTTCCTCTACCGATATATTTTTCATATCCCGCGCAAGCGAACATTCAATGTCATCAGATGTGCGGATAGGGAGGTCTGTGATAAATTCAGCTTTCTCCCGCAAATAATCAATATGCCAGAAAGTTTTTTTCCCCGTGCTTCTATGCCTCTTGATTCTCTTTACGAGATTTTTTTTCGCCGAACCTGTGTATATGTAATATCCTTTTTCAAATTTGATTTTGCCGAGACTACCCACATTTATAATTTTTTGTTTCGATAGTTTTAAAATTATAAAATAACATCCGCTGTCCCGGAATTCTCTTTCAAGAATTTTCCACGGTATTTTGAGAATTCGCAATTGCGATAAGTCAATTGACATTATTTTATCCCATTTTACGGCAAGTGGGATAATGGATATCTTATTTCTTACTTTGAGCATAGTTTCCGCAAAATCCGGATCTGTATGGTAATCGGGTAGAAACATCGTTGCAGAGGGAGAATTTATTAAAAACAGGACAACTCCCTTTTGTGATTTGGTTGACAGTTCTGCCAATTCTTCAAGGTGCTTTTTACCCCTTGCAGTAACGGCATCGGGAAACATTGCTACTGATTTGCTTGTAAGTGTGCAGGATTTAACTTCAATAAATGTGCTTTTGCTTTTCGATTCAATGAAAAAATCGAAACGACTTCTGCCTTGTTTGACTTCCCGCCTCATTGAAGTGATTTTTCCGAAACCGGGAACCAATCCTTTTTTTAGAAGTTGTTCCACTATGTCATTTGTGCGGTGCGTGTGAAGCATTATGGGAATATTGTCGCGTTCGACTGCGATTACCGTGTATTTCGTTACCCTTGTCGCCTTGTCATTCTTTTCAAGATACAGAGTCACGCCACTGAAGAATAATTCGTGAAGACGTCCCGGATTGGGAAGGTATGCTTTGACTTTTTTCCCGTTGATTCTGCAAAAAACGATGAATCTGTTTGGACGTGAAATAAAATCAGCTTTTATAAAATCTTTAAAAAAAATCATTGCCTTTGTAATTTGGTAAATAGATATTACCTTCTAAAATCATTATTTCAGAAAAAATTCAATTAAGATACTTAACAAGGAGATGTTTCATGGAAAAAGGATTGAAAAGATTTTCCGGCAGGAATGTGGTTGTGACGGGAGGAGGAAGCGGAATAGGTATAGGCATATGCAGGAGGTTTGCCGGCGAAGGCGCGAATGTTGTCGTCGCGGATATCGATGAGGAAGGCGGTAAAAAAACTGAAAATGAAATTAAAGCTGAGAAGGGTAGCGCTTCTTATATCTATGTGGATGTTTCTGACAATGATTCAATAAACGAGTTGATTAAAAAATCAGTATCGGAATTTGGGAATATAGATATTGCCGTTGCAAACGCGGGCATATCCGATAAAGCGTCGTCCGCACTCGAGGCGACTGTGGAGGATTGGGACAGAGTTTATGATGTCAATGTCAAAGGCGCATTCTTTTTTTCCAAGGCATCCATACTTCATATGATGGAAAACGGCGTCAAAGGGTCGGTAGTTACCATATCATCGATAATGGGGAGAGCGATAAAAAATATGACCGGCGCTTATGCTTCTTCAAAGGCATCGGTAATAGCTTTTACAAAAACTTTGGCAAAGTGCGCTTCAGGCGCGGGAATAAGGGTAAACAGCGTTGCCCCGGGAATGGTTGCGACAAACCTTTACAATATAGTTGAAGAAGAGATGATGATGGAGAAGAATTCTTTTGTAAAATGGGTAATTGACCAATCGATAGAAAACGGGAATATCCTAATTCCAAGACAGGGTACCGCGGAAGATATCGCAGGCGCAGTTACATTTCTTTCCTCGGAAGATGCTTCATATATTACCGCGCAGGTATTGTCGGTTGACGGTGGAATGGATTGGAGTTGGTGAAATTTACAAGTGCCTTTATGTGTGATTGACGATGAAATTAAGAATGATTTGTTTGCTTCTGTGTGACATTTTGTGGAATTTCAACCCAAGGTAATAATTGTCGTTTTCGCTTATCATTCCTCTGACCACTTCACCTCTCAGAATGAGTAACTCTTCGCCTATGGCAAGAGATATCTCAAGTACGGAATGAATGGGGAAGGGATATCCGCACTCTATGAGAATACCGTTTTCGCTCACATTTATAGTTCTTGCGATTCCCTGTCTTTTGTCAAACTCACGCTGATTGAAGAAGTTGTAATGAAGCAGATTCAGGGAATTTACTCTCGGTGATTCCCTGCGCTCTTTCTGTTTTTTTTCAGCAATTTCCATGATTTTTTTAATTGAAAATTAACGAATTTAATATTCGGGAAAACCATTGATAATATGAACTTTTATTTGCAAATAAAATAAGATAGGGTGTATTGACTCTTTCGGTGCCTGAACTTCTGTCTCTTGTAACCTGATAATATTTTAACTTAGACATAATACCGGTAATGTAAGAATGAAAAAAACTTTCTCGCTTTCATTTTTCAAGGAGTATAAAAAATACAAGGATTGTGCCGCACTTTCATATTGTCACGAGGGGAAATATCACTCGATTAAATATCAGGAATTTGTCGAAAGAGTTGTCCGGTTTTCCGCGGGATTGATAAAGACGGGCGCGCGGAAGGGGGACAAGTTTATCATAATGCACGCAAACTCGCCTGAGTGGATTATTGCGGATTTCGCCTGCCTATTTACAGGAGTAACCAATGTGCCCTTATACCGCAATATTTCAAGTGAGCATTTGGAGTTTATAATCAGCCAGACTTCTCCTAAATTCATTTACCTCTCCGATTACAACGCCCTTTCGAAAATGCCGGTGTTTACGACAGGCAGTTACAAAGATACTCTCTTTATAATCGACGATTCCCCGGGAAAGAAATTATTTGATGAATACGAAAATATTTCCTTTGATGAAATTATGGAGAAGGGAAAATCGGCATTGGAAAATAATGAATTCGAAATTTGTGATTACATCGATAAATTATCCGTTGACGATACAGCGTCAATCATTTACACATCAGGTACCACCGGAGTGCCCAAAGGCGTTGAAATATCTCAGGGTAACATTATGGCGGAAATATCCGCTCTTGACGATGCCATCGGCACTTGCGAAGGAGACAGCATTATTTCATTTCTTCCTTTAAGCCACGTGCTTGCGAGACTTGTAGATTATTTTCTTCTTTTTAAAGGGAGGTCAATTTTTTTTCCTGACAGACCCGAAGCACTTTCAAAAAACCTTGTTGAAATAAAACCCACTTTGCTTGTCGGTGTTCCGAGAGTCTTTGACAAGATATATTCATCGATAATGGAAGAATGCTCATCGGGATACAGGGAGAAACTGCTTAGGTGGTGTCTTGCGACAGGTGAAAAGTATGAAAAAACCCGAAAAAGCAGTAAAAGCGTACCGCCGGTAATTGCCTTTAAAAGATTTTTGGCGGAGAAATTTCTCTTTTCCAGAATAAAGGATAAGCTCGGAGGAAGACTGCATACGCTTATCTCGGGAGGCGCTCCGTTAAGCAAAGATATAGCGCTTTTTTTCGAGAAGATGGGGCTTATAATTCAGGAAGGATACGGACTTACGGAAACTTGCTGCGCCGTAACTTTAAACCGGCGTGAAAAGGTTAAGCACGGCACAGTAGGGCAACCGTTGAAATGCGCGGATATATCAATCGCGGAAAACAATGAAATCCTCGTCAGAGGGCAGGTAGTTATGAAGGGATATTTCGAAGACAAAAAATCTACGGATGAGGTTATTGACAAAGAAGGATGGTTTCATACCGGTGACGCGGGTTATCTTGATGATGAAAATTATCTTGTTATTACTGACAGGATTAAAGAGCTTATAAAGACATCGAGCGGAAAATATGTCGCTCCTCAGAGACTTGAATCCCTGCTTACCCATAATGAAGCGATTGTAAATGCAATTGTCATCGGAGACAGGAAAAAATTTATAACGGCGCTTATAGTGCCGGAGAGGAATTATATTTTTAAAACTTTCAGAAATTCCGATTTCGGTGAAGTTGATTATGAGGGAATTATTCTCGGTGACGAGGTAAAAGAATCATATAAAAAACTGATTTCAACAATCAATGCGGAGTTAGAGTCTCACGAGAAAATAAAAAATTTCAGACTCCTTGCGGGAGAATTTTCCGTGGAAGGGGGAGAGCTTACTCCCACATTTAAACTGAAGAGGAAATTTGTAACTGAAAAATACAGCAAACTGATTGATGAAATGTATGACGCGATTTAATCACATCACGAATTGACTTTTCCTGAATTCAAATAAAGAGGAGAATTCATATGGATATTGAATATTTAAAGAGTGTCGTTTCGGATACCTCATTCGCCGAAAACATTCATTATTTTCCGAGCATCGATTCCACAAACATCGCCGCAAAGGATTTGGCGTCGAAGATAGATGACCGATACGCAGTCGTAATAGCGGACAGACAGACTGCCGGTAGAGGAAGAAAAGACAGAAAGTGGTATTCACCTGAAGGCGAAGGTGTTTATGCTTCTTTCCTTATAAAGCCAATGGGCGATAAAATAAATTTCTTCTCCTATGTAATGCTTGGATGCCTTGCCGTTGTAAATGCCGTGGAAAAATGCTACGGAGAAAAAGCTGAGATTAAATGGCCTAATGACATAATGATTTCCGGGAAAAAATGCGCAGGTGTTTTAACGGAATCGGTGTTGAAAGGTGATGCGGTTGAATATGTAATTTGCGGCATAGGAGTAAATGTAAATACATCTCAATTCGAAGATGGTTATCTGCATCCCCCCACTTCATTGTTTCTGGAGTACGGAAAAAAGACGAAAATCGAGACTTTTGCAGGTGAGCTTATAAATTCTCTGTATTCCTGTTGCGAAAAACTTTTCGGTAATGAGAGTAATCCTCTTTTTGATTATTACAGGGAATGCTCGCTTTGCATAAACAAAAGGGTGAAAATCGTTGACGATGAAAATGTCATTGTAGGTGTCGCGGAAAATATTGATGAAAACGGTTATCTTTTCATCAGGACACCTGAAGGTAGTTTGAAGCAGATAGTGACGGGAGACCTGATTTTAATAACTTCCTGATATATTATGCAAAATACCCTTTATTGCCTTTATATAAAAGGGAATTAAAATAGAAGACAATTCCTCTTTTTTTTGCTATTCTTATTCATTAATTTTAAAAAGCGTTTTCGTCTTTATGATGCCGGTAACATTTTGAATATTTGATGTAAAACATAAGCGAATGCAGATTTGGAGACAGATTTGAACGAAAATAATTGCATAGAAAATGGGAAGGATGTCCTGAGGACAGAAGCATCGGCTATCCTTGACCTTGTTGACAGGATTGACGATTCCTTTTCAAAAGCTGTGAATATTATTTACAACTGCAAGGGGCGTGTTGTTGTAACAGGTATGGGGAAGTCGGGATGGATAGGCAACAAGATTGCGGCGACTCTCGCGAGTACCGGCACTCCCGCTTTTTTTCTTCATCCCGCGGAAGGCATACACGGTGATATTGGCATGATTGCAAAAGGCGATGTTGTAATCGCCCTTTCAAACAGCGGCGAAACCAGGGAGTTGAATGAAATTGTCCCCGGAATCAAACGCCTTGGCATTGACCTTATCGCGCTTACCGGAAAACCGTCTTCCGCTCTTGCAAAAGCAAGCTCAGTCGTAATCAATACGGGTGTTAAAAAAGAGGCATGTCCTCTCGGACTTGCGCCTACGGCAAGCACTACGGCAACTCTTGCAATGGGCGATGCCATAGCGGTGGCGCTTCTTGAAAAAAGAGGGTTCAGGAAAGAGGATTTTGCGCTGCTGCACCCCGGTGGAAATCTCGGCAGAAAACTTATCCTAAAGGTGGAAGACCTTATGCACGGGGGAGATGAAATTCCAATTGTCAGCGGGGATACGCCGATGAAGGACGCTCTTGTTGAGATGACCTCCAAGAAACTTGGAATTGTAATTGTCTGTGATTCAGAAGGCGCGGTTAAGGGGATAATTACAGATGGTGACTTGAGAAGGTTGATAGAAAAGTACGGCGATTTTTTAGAGAGAAAATCGAAACAATTAATGACATCCTCTCCAAAGACAATATCACAGTCTTCCCTTGCAGTCGAAGCGCTTCAGATAATGGAAAAACATTCCATTACTTCTCTTGTAGTAGCTTCGGAAAAGGGAAAAGCTGAGGGAGTGATTCATCTTCATGATATTTTAAGATCGGGCATAGTGTAAAGGTGAATAAAGAGATTACAGAGAAACTAAAGAAAATTAAGATAATTATTCTCGATGTTGACGGAGTAATGACAGACGGAAAGATTATTTACGGCAGTAACGGAGATGATGTCAAGGAGTTTGATGTTCGCGACGGACACGGCATTAAGCTTGCTGTAAGGGCGGGTCTCGATGTTGCCATAATAACAGGAAGGACTTCTCAGATTATTGCCAGAAGAGCGAAAGAATTGGGCATAGAAAGAGTTTATGAAAAGGCGCTGAATAAAGTTGAGGCATTCAATGATATTTTAAAAAAGGGCGATTACACGGCGGAAGAAACGGCATATATCGGCGATGACCTTCCGGATATTCCGGTGATGCGAAGGGCAGGATTTTCGGTTGCCGTAAATGATGCTGTTGAGGAAGTTGCCGAAATCGCGGATTATATAGCGGAAAATGCCGGAGGATGCGGCGCAATAAGGGAAATTTTAGATATTATCCTGAAGACACAGGGAAAGTGGGAGTCGGTTATGGAGAGATATTATGCCTGAAGAATCCCGCAAAACGAAACAGGCGGCAGATTAATGGCTAAAAAGTTTCTGTACAAATTAAGATATCCTCTGCTCTCCCTTTTTGTTCTGATTTTGATTGCCACATTCGTTAATGTCTACATATCGGGCACAGGAAACAAAGATAAAAAGAAAGAGTCTGAGAATGCCTCCGGCAGCGAAAACG
This sequence comes from uncultured bacterium, assembly GCA_964549305.1. Taxonomy (GTDB): domain Bacteria; phylum Schekmanbacteria; class GWA2-38-11; order GWA2-38-11; family J061; genus J061. The sequence goes on along the minus strand of CAZJVM010000041.1, from coordinate 16,325 downwards.
AAATCCCCACGGTGAGCATAAAACCATTACATTTTTCTCAGGCAACAAAAGGGTTTCCCAAGTTCACGCTCTCGGCTGAAAAAGCTGATTTTTTTCAGGATAAGAGCAGTGGTAAACTCAACAAGTTTAAGCTGGTTTATGTTTATGAAAAAGGGAAGAAGATAACCATAACCGGAGATGAGGCAGTAGTTAAGGTTGATATTAATGAAGACCTCACGATGGGTCTTGGCAACGCGGATATTATATGCACAAAACCTGTTAAAGCGGTATCTACGAGCGGTATGAATTTCGTGAGCGAAGATTTAATATGGACGGGGACTCAGGGAAATGTTGTAGCCAAAGGGAATGTTAAATTGTATGGTAATGATTTCAGAATCGAAGGCGTAGGAATGAAGGCGAACCTTAACGATGAAAAGGTTGAATTTTTATCGAATGTAAAGCTTATGGTAACTCCCGGTGTCGTAAAAAAAGCAGGCGAAGATGGTTTCATTTAAGGAATGTTTGTATTATAATTCACCCAAAAAATATGAGAAATATATGAAACGGTTAATTATCCTATTTAGTCTTTTGATTTTATCTATTCCTTACGGTTCTGTTCGAGGGCAAGAAAAAAACGCCCTTGCGGATATTCTCAGCAGGGGAGGAGGGAAAAACGTCCCTATCAATATTGTTTCGGACAGGATGGAGGCATACAACAAAAAAGACCTTATTATATTTTATGGCAATGTAAAGGCAATGAGACAGAATGCGACTTTATGGGCGGACAGGATGGATATATACCTTAACAAGACAAGTAAAAAAATAAACAAAATAGTCGCACTCGGAAATGTAAAGGTCAACCAGGACGACAAAAACGCCACCGCGGAAAAGGGTACATATTTTGACGATACACAGGAAATACTGCTCGAGGGCAACCCGCTTGTCTGGCAGAAAAACAATGTTCTCAAGGGAAGCAGTATCAGTATGCATCTTGATCAGGACAGAATAGTGGTTAACTCCGCTCAGGTTAAAATCGAGCCAAAAACATTCAAGAAGGAAAAAGAAAAAAAGGATAAAAGCGACCGTGACAATTGAATTTAACGAAAGTATTTTCTAATAAGTTTGTGTAGAAGATGGCTAAAAAACTTGAAATAGATTCGGTAAGCAAAACTTACGGAAACCGCAAGGTTGTAAATGAAGTTTCCATGGAAGTTTCGAATGGCGAAGTTATAGGTCTGTTAGGTCCTAACGGCGCCGGGAAAACGACTACCTTTTATATGGTGGTGGGAATGATAAATCCCGAAAATGGGAAAATCGTTTTAAATAACAAAAATATAACGCCTTTACCGATGTATATGAGAGCGAGAAAAGGGATTGCGTATTTGCCTCAGGAGTCTTCTGTATTCAGAAAACTGACAGTAGAAGAAAATTTCAAAGCAATATTGGAGATGCAGAATATTTCCGAAAAAAACGGCAAAAAGCGCCTGCGGGAACTACTTGAAGAATTAGGTCTATCCCACCTGGCAAAGAATAAGGCATTTACACTTTCCGGAGGTGAGAGACGAAGACTGGAGATAACGAGGACGCTTATTACCAATCCTGATTTTATACTTCTTGATGAACCTTTTGCAGGGATTGAACCTAAAGCAGTCGATGAAATCCAGCAAATTATCAGTTTATTGAAAAATAAGGGGATAGGGATAATAATAACTGACCATAACGTAAGGGAAACTTTAAAAATTACTGATAGGGCATATATTATAAGTGAGGGTAAAGTAATCGAACATGGCACTCCCGGGGAGATTGCCGCAAACGAAAACGTTAAGAGAGTTTACCTTGGTAATAACTTCGAACTGTTGAATTAGAAGGGTGAAATGGCATACGAAGTAAAACTACAGCTTAAACAGACACAAAAACTCGTAATGACAACTGAGTTACGGCAGGCAATACAGCTTTTAACCCTTTCCCGCCTCGAGCTTCAGGAAAGCATAAAAGAAGAACTTCTCGATAATCCGCTTCTCGAGGAAACACCTGAACCCGTGCAGGAGGATATTCCTTCCGGTGATGTGGAGGAGGTTGTTTCCAAGGAAAAAAACTCGAAAAATGACGACGGTAAAGATAACAGTGCAGAATCTCTCAAAGAAATTAACTGGGAAGAATTTATGCAATCCTATCAGGAAAATTCCGGTTTTAAGTTGAGTTCCGATTTTTCGGAAGAGGCGCCAAATCTCGAAAATATGCTTGCGTCTAAGGAAACACTCAGCGAACACCTGCACAAGCAACTGGCTTTGGTGGTTTCAAACGATGAGGAGAGCAAGATAGGCAGTCTTATTATAGGAAACATAAATGAAAATGGTTTTCTTTCGATGGCGCTGGAAGAAATGGCGCGAAGGTATGATATAGAACTGAAGAAAATAAGAGATGTCCATAAATTATTCCGTGATTTTGTTCCCGAAGGAATAGCATCCGAAGGTCTTAGTCACTGCCTTATGATTCAGCTTGAAAACAGGGGGATGAAAGATTCAATAGCATATGAAATATTGAACAATCATATGTCCGAACTTACATCTTTAAACATCAGAAGACTTGCGGAATCGTGCGGTGTATCCGAATCCGTTGTGAAGAAAGCGCTTAAAGTAATCAGAGAACTTGATCCGAAACCTGCGAGAAATTTCGGAGAAGATGAAATCCGTTATGTGGTGCCCGATGTTTACGTGGTGAAAGTCGATGATGATTTTGTAGTCTATCTCAATGAAGAAGGGTTTAACAATATCAGGATAAGCAATTCCTACAGAAAAATGCTTGGCAAGATGAAGACGCAAAGTAAGGAAACTCAGGAATATATCGAGCAGAAAATGCGCTCCGCTTTCTGGCTTTTGAAAACTATCCAGCAGAGACAGCGGACAATATATAAAGTTGCAAAGAGCATTGTTGACAAACAAAGACAGTTTTTCGAAAAGGGGATTGCATATCTTAAACCGATGATTTTGAGAGAGATAGCAGATGATGTTTCCCTTCATGAATGCACCGTAAGCAGAGTGACGAGCAATAAGTATATGCACACCCCTCACGGAATTTTTGAACTTAAATTTTTCTTTTCAAGCGGGATAATCTCGGGAAACGGTGATTCCATATCATCGGAAAGCATAAAAAACAGAATCAGAAACATCATTCATGCGGAGAACAAGGAAAAACCTCTGAGCGATGAAAAAATAGTAAAAATTCTCGCGGAAGAGAATTTTTATGTTGCCAGAAGGACTGTGGCGAAGTATAGAGAGGAATTAAAATTTCTTCCTTCAAACAAGAGAAAGAAAATACTTTAGATTAACTAAATTTCAGGTGAGGATATGCAGGTAAAAATACAGGGAAGACAGATAGAGTTAACAGATGCGTTAAAGGACCACGTCAATAAAAAGATCAAAAAACTTAAAAAATATACTGAAAATATTATAAGAGCTTCAGTGGTGCTTACCGTTCAAAAACATCGTCACTACGCGGAAATAACAGTTCACGTGGACGACCAGATTATGATAGGAAGCGCGGAAACCGACGACCTATATGTTTCCGTTGACCAATGTGTTGACAAACTGGAAACTCAGCTTAAGAAAAGAAAAGCCAGGTATCATTCGGCAAGGAAGAAGGAAGGTAGTGAACTACAAAACATTGATTCTGATGCAGAAGACATCGAATCATAATTCTTACTTGTATTGACAGGATATAAAATATGAAAATATTAAATTTTCTAAATGAAGAATTCATAATTGATAATCTAAAATCAAATTCAAAATCGGACGTCCTTCTTGAATTGTCGTCGCATCTTGTAAGTACATTTAAACTTAAAGAAGATGCCGCTGATATAGTTAAGATTCTCGAGGCAAGAGAAGAGCTTGGAAGCACGGGAATAGGTGACGGAATTGCGATTCCTCACGGCAAGATATCGAGCATAGATGACGAATTGCTTGTTGTAGGACGTTCTATGGAAGGAGTTGATTTTAACTCAATGGACGGAAATCCCGTTTATCTTTTCTTTCTGCTTGTTGGTCCCGAAAATTCCGTGGGTATGCATTTAAAAGCGTTGGCAAGACTTTCACGCCTGCTTAATGACGAAGCAACCCGCGAAAGTTTGATAAAAGCCGACAACCGTTCTTCAATTTATTCGCTTCTGGTGGAAGCAGATTCTAAATTTAATTGATTCCGGATGAAAAAGCATATTAATGTCCGGCAGTTCTATGATGAAATAAAAAACCGCCTGTCAATTTCCGTTGCATCCTCGCGTGAGGGTTTTGACAACCTAATCAGTAATCCACAGGTTCAGAAACCGGGTCTCGCTCTGGCGGGATTTATCGATTCAGTAAAAGAGGAGACCGTAAGCGTTTTCGGCAATACCGAGATATCTTATCTGTCAACTCTTGACGAAGACAAGGCAAATGATTCACTGGAGAACCTTTTTAAGGTGGGACTTGCCTGTGTTGTAGTTTCTCAAGACAATAACATTCCTTATGATGCTCTTAAAATTGCTGAAAAACACAGGACGCCCGTATTAATCGCCAAGGAGCAAAGTTCATATTTAATTTCGGTTCTTCTTGATTATTTAGCCGAAAAACTCGCGGAAAGAATTACGACTCACGGTGTCCTTGTGGATGTTTTCGGTGTGGGCGTATTGATACACGGGAAAAGCGGAGTGGGAAAAAGCGAAATCGTTCTGGACCTTGTGGAAAAAGGCCATCGTCTTGTTTCTGATGATGTAGTGGAGATAAGGAAGAATACTCCGATGACTCTTATGGGAACAAGTCCGGAAAGCATACGCTACCATATGGAAATAAGAGGCCTTGGAATTATCAATATTAAAGACCTCTTTGGAGTTACATCCATAAGGGACAGAAAGAAGATAGAGGTTATAGTGGAACTCGAGCAATGGGATGAAAAAAAGGAATATGACAGAGTAGGAATAGATGAAAGGAGTGTGGAAATTCTCGGAGTGACAGTGCCTAAAGTTCTTATACCCGTAGGACCGGGAAGAAATATGTCCATGATAATAGAAATTGCGGCGAGAAATCATTTATTGAAAAGAATGGGCTATAATCCGGCTGAAGAACTTAATCGAAAACTTTTGAATAAAATGATAGAAGAGAGTAAAACAGATGTATAATTTTCCCTGAAAGGAGAAAAAATTAATTGGTTGGCGCAATAATAGTAACCCACGGTAATCTGGCTTTTGAACTTCTCAAGTCCTCTGAAATGATTCTTGGACGGCAGGAGTGTGTCAGTTCAGTGGGTATTAAGCTCAATGATAGCGAAGAGGCAATCGTTGAGAAAATAAGTAAGGCGATAAATGAAGTTGATGCCGGGAAGGGTGTTTTGATTTTTACGGATATGTTCGGAGGCACTCCTTCAAACCTCAGTCTTTCTTTTATGGAAGATAACAAAGTAGAGGTTGTAACCGGCGTAAATCTGCCAATGTTAATTAAATTCTTTTCGGAAAGAAAGGACCGAGGACTCAATAAACTGGTGTCCTTTTGCAAAACTTACGGCAAAAGGCACATTATGGTCGCTTCCGAAATCCTCAATCAGAAAAGAGAAGAAAAACAAAAATAGAAAGGCGTCTTTTTAATGAGCTTTATTTTTTTCAGAGTGGACGACCGGTTGATTCACGGACAGGTTACCGAAGGATGGGTTAAAGCACTGAATATTGACACTATTGTTGTGGCAAACAACAGTATTGCGGAAGACGAATTTCAGAAGAGTATATACGAATTTGCCGTACCTCCTCACGTTAAGGCTTTATTTTTAAAAATAAGCTCGATCCCTTCCACTGTTTCACTGCTTGAAAAAGAGCATAAAAGAGCCATTTTTCTTTTTTCCAGCATTGACGACGTTTATTCCCTTGTTTCAGGCGGGTTTGACCTTAAAGAGCTTAACCTCGGCGGTCTTCGCTCTGTTCAACAGAGGAAAAAACTGTCTTCTACCATTTTCCTGAGCGACAATGAAATAGATATTCTGAAGAAAATTCTCATTAAAGGCATTGCCGTAAATGTTCAGGTTGTGCCGGGTGAAAAACCCAAAAATGTCAGGGCATTGCTCAACAGAAAAAATCTTTTTCATTGACCGTTTCCCGATAACTCCGGAATTACCGCTATGTTCTTGGAAATATTATTTTCGGTTTTAATATCAAGCGCAATCGCACTTGACCGCACTGCCATCATACAGATAATGATTTCTCAGCCGATTGTCGCGTCTCCGCTGATAGGGTATTTTTTGGGAGATTTTGTTCTTGGCCTGGAAATAGGAATTGCAATACAGCTTTTATGGTTGGCATCTCTGCAGATTGGCGCCGCGATAGTGCCAAATTCCTCCATAGCATCCCTTCTGATTTCAATTGTTTCAATATTGTTGGTAAGAATGCCGCAGATGAACATTTTTTCTGAATTTTCGTTGTGTGGAATTGTATTCATAGTAGCGCTTCCCCTGTTAAGTATCGAGGAGAAAATGGACACATTTGTGAGAAAAAATAATTATTTCTGGACAGAATCAGCCTTTAAACGCTTTAAGGGAGGAAATATTTCCTTAATAAGCCTGTTTAATCTCGGAGGAACTTTTTTTTTCTATCTGAAAAATGTTCTCTTTCTTTTGGTCGCGGTTCTCTTGCTCACTCAGTTTCTGCCTCATATGATTATTTTGCTTCCCGCTAAATTTATATCATCGTTCGGACTTTTTTTTAAAATGATTCCGGTCATAGGGGTCGCGGCAGTGCTTGCCGGACTTCTTTCAAGGAAATATTATTATTTGTTCGTGGCAGGTGTTATTGCTCAAATTGTGTTTATTTCAATTGCGATTTTCTATGGAGAATAAAAGAAAAATAGATAAGCTGGATTTGTTCCTTCTTGCGGTTAGATCATTGTTTGTTCAGGCGTCCTGGAATTTTAACAAAATGCAGGGACTCGGTTTCCTGTATATGATCGAGGGATCTTTAAAAAAGATTTACGGCAATTCGGGCGCTTATAGAGATGTCGTAAGGAAATATGCTGATTTCTTCAATACAAACCCTTATTTTGCTCCTGCCATAGGCGCGGCAGTCGTTAAATATGAAGAGGAAATATTTCTTCAGGGTTATTCGAAGGAGAATCCGGAATCGGTTAAAGCATCATTAATGGGACCATTCGGAGCAATAGGAGATTCCCTCTTTTGGACTACAATCCGGCCTTTGGTTTCCGTATTTGCCCTCATTGCCGCAGTTGCAGATTCAAGCCTTGCGCCTCTGATATTTCTCTTCCTATACAGTGCGGCAAGTCTTTCATTCAGATATTATGCCGCCTTTATGGGGTATAAATACGGGAAAGATATTATCTTTAAATTCCGTGAGTTAAACCTATATACTTTAATTAACAGATTAAAGAACGTTACTGCGTTTTTTCTCGGTATTTTCATTGTGTTGTTGTCTGTTAATTACAATTTTAAATTAGTTGATGCCGGCATTGCCATAAACCTGTTAATCGCTTTGGCAGTTGCAAATGTAAGTTTTTTTCTCTTTACAAAAAGAATCACGACAGTTGCGGTGATTTTGATGGTTTTGGCTTGTTGCATTGTTTGTCAATATACTTTACCCTTTTGACGGAGGTGGATTTTGGAGAAGAAATCGGTAGAGCTTATAATCAGAAATAAATTAGGTCTTCACGCTCGTGCGGCGGCGCTTTTGGTGCAGTTAACCAACCGTTTTGAATCGAAAATCGACGTGGAAAAGAACGGAAAAACCGTAAACGGGAAAAGCATCATGGGTATAATGATGCTTGCAGCGGCAAAAGGCAGCACAATTGTCGTGAGCGCGAGCGGGCAGGACAGGGAAAAAGCTCTTGAAGCAATAAAAGAACTTGTTTTTAACAAGTTTGGAGAAGAATAGTTTCTCCTTGATATTTAAGATAAAAAGTGCGAAAAAACAGGGTTTTTTAATTTTAAGGCTGATTATTCAGAGGATATGAAAACTTTAAAGAAAATAGAGGGTATCCCGGTAGCATCAGGTATTGTGATTGGAGAAGCTTTTTTGCTTAATCAGCATATAGAGCATATTCCGAGAGTAACAGTTGAAGAGGAAGATTTGGATGCGGAGTGCGCAAAATTCGAAAAAGCCGTAAATGACTCTGTAATGCAGATAGAGAAAATAAAACAAGAGGTTAAGAATAAAATCGGGGAAAGCCAGGTGCTCATCTTTGATGCAAAGATAATGATGCTCAAAGATGAAGAAATGGGAAAAAAGACTTTAAAGAGAATAAGAGAGAAAAAAATAAACTCCGAATCTGCTTTTGATGAAGTAATGAGGGAAATTATCGCGGTTTATCAAGAAGTTGAGGACGAATATCTTTCGGAAAGAAAATTCGAAGTAGAAAATGTGAGAAGAAGGATAATCAACAACCTTATGGGCGAAAGCCACATCCTGATAAGCGACATTAAAAAAGAGGTTGTTGTTATTGCTCACGACCTTGCGCCCTCCGACACGGCGTTGATTAATAAAGATATTGTTCTGGGATTTGCCACTGATGTGGGCGGAAGAACAAGCCATACGGCAATTATGGCAAGAAGTCTCGAAATTCCTGCGGTAGTAGGGCTTAAAAACATTACCGAACAAATTTCCTCCGGGGATATCATTATAATAGACGGCAATTCCGGTGTTGTCATAATTAATCCCGATGAAAAAACTCTTGATGAGTATGAGTACAAGAAGAAAAAATATGCAGATTCAAGAGAATTGCTCTTTTCTCTGAAAGACCTTCCCGCAGAAACACTTGACGGTTACAAACTCAAATTGCTTGCCAATATCGAGCTTCCCGATGAGATAGAGTCCGTTTCAACTTACGGTGGCGACGGAATAGGGCTTTACAGAACGGAATTTATGTACCTCAACAGAAAGACAATGCCGTCTGAGGAAGAGCAGTATAATAACTACAAAAGGATTGCTGAACAAATGTCTCCAAAACCGGTTACCATCAGGACATTCGATCTCGGAGGGGACAAGTATATGTCTCATGTGGATATGGCAGAGGAATTGAATCCCGCAATGGGATTGAGGGCAATCCGTTTTTGCCTTGAAGAGATTGACGTATTCAAAACACAGATACGGGCTATTTTAAGGGCAAGCGCGTCAGGCAATATAAGAATACTCTATCCTATGATTTCCGGAATAAGAGAACTTAAAAGCGCAATGGCAATACTTGAAGAATGCAAGGACGAACTCCGCTCCGAAGGCAGGTCTTTTGATGAGAAGATAAAAACCGGCATAATGATAGAAGTTCCCACTGCGGCGATTATGGCGGATATATTCGCAAAGGAAGTGGATTTTTTCAGTATAGGGACAAATGATTTAATACAATACTGCCTTGCCATTGACAGAGTTAATGAAAAGGTTGCCTATTTATACGAACCGCTTCATCCCGCTATTTTACGACTTATAAGCACCATAGTTGATTCCGCTCACCGCTATAAGATTCCCGTATGCCTCTGCGGTGAAATGTCAGCGGAACCGATTTATGCTTTTTTACTGCTTGGGTTTGAAATTGATGAATTAAGCACAAGCCCGAGGTCAATTCTTGATATTAAGCGAATCGTGAGAAATTCCAATTTCAGCGATGTAACGGAGATTGTTTCAAATGTTTTGACTATGCATACAGCAGAAGGTATAAGGCAATACATTGATACTATTGTTTCGGAGAAATATCCCGAAGACTTCTTTTCCGTTGAATAAAAAAATTGTAAGTAAGATTAACCATTAACAATAGCAGTGGAGGTTAAACGTGAGTAACAATTCCTATCTATTTACTTCGGAATCAGTAACGGAAGGTCATCCCGATAAAATCGCCGATCAGATATCTGATGCGGTACTGGACAGTTTTATTGAAAATGACCCTATGTGCAGAGTTGCCTGCGAAACAATGATTACCACCGGAGTGGTAATGGTAGCAGGCGAAATTACGGCAAAAAGCAGTACGGACATACCATCACTTGTAAGGGAAACAATAAGAGAGATAGGTTACGACAGAGCAAAATACGGATTTGATTGCGACACCTGTTCGGTAATTACCTCAATCGACAAGCAGTCGCCCGATATCGCAATGGGTGTTGATGAAACTTCAGACCACGCACAGGGTGCGGGAGACCAGGGGTTGATGTTCGGATATGCCTGCGATGATACTCCCGAATTAATGCCGATGCCCATAACTCTCGCTCAAAAGTTGGCTTTGCAGATGTCCGAAATGAGAAAAGCCGGTGATCTTGATTTTCTCAGGCCTGACGGAAAAACGCAGGTCACAATCGAGTACGAAAACAACAAGCCCAAGAGAATAGACACAATAGTCATCTCATCACAGCACAGTCCGGAAATATCCGCTTCGGAAATGAAATCACCAATAATTGAAAAAGTAATCAAACCCATTGTTCCCTCAGAATACTTTAATGAAAAAGACACAAAAATTTACGTAAATCCCACGGGAAGGTTTGTCGTTGGCGGACCGATGGGCGACTGCGGACTTACGGGAAGGAAAATAATAGTTGATACATACGGCGGTAAGGGGCATCACGGCGGAGGCGCTTTTTCCGGAAAAGACCCTTCAAAAGTTGACCGCTCGGCATCATATATGGCTCGCTATCTTGCAAAGAATATCGTTGCTGCAAAACTTGCGACGGAATGTGAAGTACAGCTTGCATACGCAATAGGTGTCGCCGAGCCCGTATCAGTAATGGTAAATACTTTCGGAACCGGGGAAAAATCATCGGAAGAGCTTGTCCAGCTTTTACTCAAACACGTACAACTCACTCCCGCGTCAATAATCAAGCAACTTGACCTTAGAAAACCCATCTACAAAAAGACGGCGGCGTATGGACATTTTGGAAGAAACGAAGAAGGTTTTAACTGGGAAAAGACAGACCTTGCCGAAAAGCTTGCATAGGCGTTTATTGTAATAAATTTAAAGAGGAGAAAGATATTGAAGTATGATGTAAAGGATATCAAACTGGCTAAAGAAGGCGATAAAAGAATCGAATGGGCTTCCCAGACAATGCCCGTGCTTTCGCAGATTTCAGACAGATTTGCGAAGCAGAAACCACTCAAGGGAAAAACAGTCGCGGCGTGCCTTCACGTTACTACTGAAACAGCAGCACTGATGATTACCCTTAAAAAAGGCGGCGCCAATGTAAATCTGTGTGCGTCTAACCCTTTAAGCACTCAGGATGATGTTGCCGCATCGCTCGTAAAAACATACGGGATTTCCGTATTTGCCATCAAAGGGGAAAACAAGAAAACATATTACAGTCATATCAACAGCGTGCTCGACGCGAATCCCGTCATTACCATGGATGACGGCGCAGACCTTGTTTCGGAGATTCACTCCAAAAGAAAAAACCTCATTGCCAACATTATCGGAGGTACCGAGGAAACGACAACGGGCGTTATAAGGTTAAAGAGTATGGCAAATGACAATGTGCTTCAATATCCCATACTTTCCGTCAACGATGCTATGACAAAGCACTTTTTTGACAACCGTTATGGCACGGGACAAAGCACTCTTGACGGCGTGTTCAGAGCTACAAACCGCCTTCTTGCCGGTTCGAAATTTGTAATCGTAGGTTATGGATGGTGCGGTAGAGGCGTTGCAATGAGAGCACGGGGAATGGGCGCGAGAGTGATAGTTACGGAAGTTGACCACGTTAAGGCGCTTGAAGCGGTTATGGACGGATTTGATGTTATGCCAATGTCTGAAGCGGCGAAAGTCGGTGATTTCTTCCTTACGCTTACGGGCGATATTCACGTAATCGACGTAAAGCATTTCAGGGCGATGAAAGACGGCGCAATCGTCGCGAATTCCGGCCATTTCAATGTTGAAATCAACATAGAAGGTCTTGAAAAGATAAAGAAGAAGAAGAGAAACGCAAGGCCCTTCATCGAAGAATATACATTGAAAAACGGAAGAAGAATCAATATTCTTGGAGAGGGACGCCTCATCAATCTTGCTGCCGCTGAAGGGCATCCATCGAGCGTTATGGATATGAGTTTCGCCAATCAGTCGCTCGGTGCTGAATATCTCATTAAGAATGCTTCAAAGCTGGAGGCGAAAGTTTATCAGATACCTGAAAAGATAGACAGAGAAATAGCGAGATTAAAACTTAGGGCAATGGGAACAAAGATTGATAAGCTGACAGCGGAACAGGAAAAATATCTCAATTCCTGGCAGGTTGGAACATAAGCCGGTTTAAAAGAAAAAAATAAAAGCACCTTTAGATATTCTAAAGGTGCTTTTTTATTACATCGAGAAGCGCTTCTTTGGATTGCGCGCCTATAATCTGATCAACGGATTCTCCGCCTTTAAAAACTATGAGGGTGGGAATACTTCTGATTCCGTAATTCGCGGCTATTGACTGATTTTCATCAACATTGACCTTGCCCACCTTTAATTTTCCCGAAAGTTCTTCTGCTATTTCTTCTACGACAGGCGCAATCATTTTGCAGGGACCGCACCACGTTGCCCAGAAATCAACAAGCACGGGAATCTCAGATTTGATTACTTCTGATTCAAAATTATCTTCTTTCAACTCTATTTCATTGGACATTCTTTTTCCTCCTGTAAAAATTTATGATAATTTAATATATGTTTTTCTCTAAATCAATTTTATTGCAAGTATAAAATATTGCACGAATTATTGAACAATTGTTTTTGTGATGTATATTCATTTAAAAAATTGAAAGGAATAGCGATGTCCGCTGAAAAAATAAATCTGCTCGTGTCAAATCTTGAAAAAGCTATTATAGGAAAGCGTGAATGTATCAAACTTGTCGTCGCGGGACTAATAGCAAGGGGGCATATCCTCATAGAAGATGTGCCGGGAGTAGGTAAAACAACTTTGGCGCGGGCATTGGCAAAATCTCTTGACTGCAAATTCAGGAGAATTCAGTTCACCCCCGATATGCTGCCGGGCGATATTATCGGCATTTCGGTTTTCAAGCAGGATAGGGGTGATTTTTTATTCAGAAAAGGCCCGCTGTTTTCAAATATCATTCTTGCCGACGAAATTAACAGGGCGACTCCGAGAACGCAGAGCAGTCTTCTCGAAGCGATGAACGATTATCAGGTTTCGATTGACGGCAACTGCTATCGGCTTCCGGAACCTTTTGTCGTAATGGCAACACAGAATCCAATAGAATTTGAAGGAACCTTCCGTCTTCCGGAGTCACAACTGGACAGGTTTTTGTTAAGAGTGAGCATCGGATATCCCGGAGTTGAAGACGAAATAAAAGTTATGACGGGATACGGTTACAAAGATGTCATAGAGGAGATGACTTCCGTTATAACACCAGAAGAAGTCCTCGCTCTTCAAAAAGATGCCGAAAATGTGAAAGTCGATAAATCGCTTCTGCATTATATGCTCGAAATATCCGGGATGACGAGAAAATCGGAATTCATCGAACTTGGCGTTAGTCCGAGAGGCAATCTTTTGTTCTATAAAGCGGTAAAGGCATACGCTCTTGTGGAAGGCAGGGATTACTGCGTTCCCGATGATATCAAGAAACTCTGCCTGCCGGTGCTCTCACACAGAATAATTCCCAAAGGCGGAGGGATGTACGGTGATGCGGAAAGTTCATCACAAATTCTTGCCGATATTCTTTCGTCTCTGCCCGTACCGGATTAGATAAATTATGAGATTTGGCATAAGGTCAAGAAAGCTTAATTTTACCAGGGAAGGTAAAATTTATGTTTTTCTTTGTCTCGCCATAGGAATTGCCGCAATCAATACGGGTTCAAACCTGCTTTTCCTTCTGCTTTCGGTAATGCTCAGCGTAATAATTTCTTCGGGGGTGATTTCGGAATCGGGACTGAGATATCTGAACGTAAAAAGATTGGGCGACATAAAGGTTTTCTGCGACAAGCCGTTTCTATACAGATTTGAAGTCGAAAATAATAAAAAAATATTTCCTTCCTTTTGCATAAATTTGAAAGAGGACACTTTGGGCGAAGCATCCCAGTTTATTTTAAGGTTAGCCCCCCGTTCCAAAACAATGCCATTTGTGAAAGCGGTTTTAAAGAGAAGGGGAGTTCAAAAGCTTGATAAAATTACTTTGGAAAGCACTTATCCCTTCGGCCTTTTTAAAAAAACAAAAATAATCTACGCGAAAGGAACTGTAACGGTATTGCCCGTGATTAAAAAAATTCCCGCGGGATTTTTGAGGACATCAGTGAAGGAGAGAGACAAGGAATTGCCCGCATCATTTTGGAGAATGGGTAAAGAACATTTTTTCGGTCTGAAGGAATATCGCGATGGGGATAATCCGCGACTTATATACTGGAAGAGCATGGCAAAGTACAGGATTCCCATGGTGAAAGAATATGAAGAATCTGCAGGCGATTGCGTTGATGTGATTCTTGATCTTTCTTTCGAAGAGGACAATGGCGACAAGGATAATGAAAAGTTATTTGAGTCGGCTATCTGCCTGTGCGCGTCATTAATCGATAATCTGGCAGGTAATAATCCCTCACTGGGTTTTAAAATAATCAGGGGCAACGGTATATTTTATGAACAGTCAAAAAACGGTTCTACGAAAGAAAAGGCGCTTGAAAAACTTGCCACTCTCGACATTCGCGAGTTTTGCGGCACAGTCAAAAAGCAGAACCCTGAACCGGGTCATTTCAATTCCGGCAATAACAGTGTCGCGGTTGTCCTTTGCCCTGAAAGAAGAGATTTCTACAGAGGATTATCCCTTGCAAGAAGAGGAAAGTACGCTGTTTTATGTATGTGCGAGAGTGAACTTTTAAAGGAATATTATCCCTATGAGAACTGATATTCCCATAAACCTTAAAACATCTATTGCTCTCATGGGTACCTGCTCGATTTATTCCCTCTATCTTGCCGAAGGCAATATACCGCTTTTAATCGGTGCAGTTTGCGCGATATGGATTTCCTCCTTTTGGAATGCTTCGAGGGAGTATTTTGATGAAGAGGGAATGTTCGCAAAGATATTTCCTGCGTTTTCTGTCGCTCTTATGATTTGCGACTACCTCTACTTATCGGGAAAGATAGTGCTCGCACTTTCTCATTTTCTAATTCTTTATGAAATATTTCTCTTTTCAAGCAGTAAGAGTGAAAAAAAGATATGGCAGATTTATCTCGTCACTTTTCTGACCATTGCAGTCGCCGCGTCGATTACCGATGATTTTTATTTTTCCCTATCCTTTGTCCTTTATCTCTTTTTCTTTCTGTATTCCATATCGCTTTTTAGAATATGCGCCGAAGGCACATCAAAGCTCAGAGAAAAGCGGAAAATAATATCGGGTGATTCAGGGGCGGAATACAATTTCAAAAGATATATCCGCCTCTCAGCGGACAAGGAATTTTCATTGGTCGTGGTGACGGCTTTTATCGTTACCGTTATTTTCTCTTCCCTTTTTTTTCTTACGCTTCCGAGAATAGGTCTCGGGTTTATGCTTAGCAGAATAGGCGGGGCGACGGGTGTGGCGGGATTTTCCGAAACATCGAAGATAGGCGATATCGGCGAAGTCCTTGAAAACAGGAATATAGTTATGCGCTTAAGGACTGATAAACCGCTTTCAGAGTCTCAGCTTCGTATGAGGGGAATTGCCTATGACCTTTTTCGCGGCAACATTTGGAAAAGAAGTAGAATGTTCAACCGTTTTTACAAACCTTTTTATTCGGGTAAAGTGAATTTCCCCGTAAGAAGAATAAAATCATCGGGCAGTGCCGTCGTACAATCCGTCACTCTTGCTCTTTCGGGGTCAGATGCGCTTTTTTCCCTATACTATCCTGTTTCCGTGCAGAATCTTTCAGGCGGATACAGAGGAATACTCGGTGATAATTCTATGTCTTTTTTTACGCCCTGGCCTCATTACTATCTCCTGAATTATGAAGTGTCGAGCATTCCGGCGGAGGATATTTTGTTCGGTGAATTGACGCCTGTTGAAAAAATGCGTTATCTCGATATCAAAGGGCTCGATGAAAGAGTGAAAAAACTCGCTCTTTCACTTGCCGGAGACGAGGGCGGACTTTACGATAAAGCGAAAAGAATAGAAAATTATCTTTCCGCTAATTTCAGATACAGCAGAAGCGCCCTTTCTGTGGAAAAGAATAAAGACCCGTTGGTTAATTTTCTCTTTGAAAAGAAACAGGGGCATTGCGAATATTTTGCCACTGCCCTTACGCTTATGTGCCGCGCCGCGGGAATACCTTCCCGCTATGTGAACGGATTTTACGGAGGGGAATGGAATTCATACGGCAGTTATTACATTGTAAGGCAGGAAAACGCTCATTCGTGGACTGAGGTATTCATACCGGAAAGGGGATGGGTATATCTTGATGCT
>CAZJVM010000040.1:0-23694 GCA_964549305.1 uncultured bacterium | reverse complement strand
ATCCGGCTTGACCGGATGAGCCGGAAAACATCAACAACTGGATTCCCCGATCAAGTCGTGGAATGACAAAGCATAATAATTGCGCTGAATTAAATTTCATTGGACAGTATCACAGAAAATTAATATTTTTATATTTATGTCTAACCAACTGAAACTTCGCGGACACCATCTTCTATGCCTTTTGGCTTTCAGAGGCAAAGGGTATGATTCTGCATTTATCAGTAATCTGAAAAAACTGCAGGAAAGAATAAAAAAAGAAAAGAACATAAAAATCAAAATAACCGATGGTCCTGATGACATCTGTTCAGCGTGCCCTCACCTTAAAAAATCAATTTGCTGTATAGATGCTGAAGACTCCGAATCAAAAACCCGCTCAATGGATAATAATGTTCTCAAAAAACTGAATCTTGATAAGGACAGTAACGAAATTGAACTGTCCGCGATAATCAAAGCGCTCGAAAATACGGAAGAAAATGAAATCAGGGAACTCTGCGCCGCCTGCCCCTGGCTTCAAAGGGAAGACTGTCCGCAGGCAATCCGCCTATTTATTCATTCCGTTTCCACTTGAACTTCTGGCCTCCCCCGGGGCCTCCGAGACTGAGATAATTCACTTCATCCGGTTCAATCTTTAAAAAAGTGATGCGTTTCAGAATGTCTTCCATTGGCAATTCTTTTTTCTGATATGGCGAATAAACAAGCCCTGTTTCCTTGTTTTTTCGTTCTTCAAGACGTTCAAGCATTCCCCTCTTCTTCGCCCTGTCCATAAATTCATCGCGGTTATTTTCATATGTTATGAGCTGTGCTTTCGCCTGTATCTGTAAACTTATATTTTCCACTCCTTCTTCCATTCTGGAATAAACCGCCGCGGCGATATTGGGGTTTGCCTTCATATTCTCAACCTTGCCGCCCGGGTCTGCCACAACCCAGATTGTCATCCCGTCGCTTTCAAAGGAAACGGGAGTCACTCGGGGAATGTTGTCTTTGCATGTGCCAAGGCCAAGATAACCTCCGCCTTCAAGAAAATCGATAATCTTTTCTTCAATCTCTTCTCTTGTAGCCATTTTTTATCTCCTCAATATACAAATTTCACTCTTTTAAAGCTTATGATTTCATCAAAGGTACAACTTTCATTTTTTAAGGTCAAATGTTTTAAGCCCTTTTCGCGGAATCATTTACTTTTTACCCTTTATATTGTAATAAGCAGTATCTTTACATTAATAAAACAGTTCAAAATATGACTGAAAATATATTGCCGGAAGATACCGCGTTTGTCAGGAAAACATTCTCACTTGCAAGAAAGGGAAGTGGAAGTGTAAGCCCGAATCCTCTTGTAGGCGCTTTGATTGTGAAAGGCGGAAAAGTCATTTCTACGGGATACCATAAAGCGGCAGGCGGCAAACACGCAGAAATCATTGCCATTGACAGAGCGGGAAAAAAGGCAAAGAGCGCAACTCTTTATGTAAATCTCGAACCTTGTGTGCACAGCGGAAGGACAGGACCCTGTTGTGACGCAATAATCGAAGCCGGAATAAAACGAGTGGTTTTTGCCTGCGGCGACCCCAACCCCCTTGTAAACGGGAAGGGCAAAGACAAGCTCAAAAGAGCGGGCATTGATGTTTTAAGCGGTATTTTCGAAGAAGAAGCAAAAGAGCTGAACAAAGTATTTTTTAAATTTATCACCACAGGAAAACCCTATGTTATAATGAAAAGCGCCGCAAGCCTTGACGGAAAGATTGCAACATCGACGGGGGAATCAAAATGGATAACAGGCATTGAGTCGAGGAAATTCGTTCATAAACTCAGGGCGTCCGTTGACGCCATATTAATCGGTTCAAAAACTCTTAAGGCGGACAACCCTCTTCTTGACTGCCGTCTTGTAAAGGCAAAACACATTCCCGACGCGGTCATCGCGGACACCAATCTTCGGGCAAACCCGGAGTCGGAGGTTTTTAAATCCGCCGGAAAACGGCGCGTCATTATCGCCTGCGCCGACAACGCTTCAAACAGAAGGAAGGCAAAAAAGTTTTCCGCCAAAAGCGTTGAAATTCTTTTCTGTAAAAAAGATAAAACTCATATCAGTTTAAAAGACCTTATAAAAAAACTCGGCAGGGAAAACATCACATCGCTTCTCATCGAAGGCGGAGGGGAAATCAACGCGAGCGCTCTTGCCGAAGGCATTGTCGATACAGTTTATCTATTTTTAGCGCCAATCTTAATCGGCGGAAACAGGGCAAAGGGTTTTATCGGAAGCGACGGCATAAAAAAGCTTTCGTCGGCGTATAAAATCGAAATTTCAAAAATTAACCGAAGAGGCAACGATATATTGATAACTGGCAATATCAATCACAAAGGGAAAAGGCGATGAAGACAGACGTTCTCATAATCGGAAGCGGAATTGCGGGTCTTACTGCGGCATTGAGCGCGGCATCGAAGGGCGCGAAGGTAACGGTTGTCTGCAACGGTCCCGAAATTCACGAAAGCAACACCTATTACGCCCAGGGCGGAATAATCTACAAGGGCAAAGGCGACTCTCCCGACATTTTTAAAAGAGACCTTCAGCGCGCAGGCGCGGGGCTTTGCAATCCGAGCGCTCTCGATGTGGTTGCGTCAATGGGGCCGAAATGCGTCGAGAATATTCTTATGAAGGAAATCGAGGTCGATTTTGACCGTACCGAAGACGGCGGCTACCACATCACCGATGAAGCGGCGCATACGGTACCGCGCATTATTCATTCAAGAGACCTTACCGGAAGAAGCATAGAAGTGGCACTTGTAAAGAAAGTAAAAAAAATAAAAAACATAACACTCAAAGCGGGATTTACCGCAGTGGACCTCCTCACATTTTCACATCACTCAAAGAATCCCCTTGATATTTATCACGAACCGGAATGTTTCGGCGCGTATCTTTTTGACCAAAAGGCGGAAAAGGTGATTTCGCTTTTTGCAAAGGAGACGATACTTGCCACGGGCGGAGTGGGTTCGCTTTTCCTTCACACCACAAATCCAAAGTATGCGCGGGGTGACGGAATCGCCATGGCGAAAAGAGCGGGCGCTCTCACACTCAATATGGAATACATACAGTTTCATCCTACGGCGCTTTTTCATCCCGACGGTGAAAGATTTCTTATCTCGGAATCAATGCGCGGGGAAGGCGCGAAGCTTTTAAACAAATCAGGTAAACCCTTTATGGGCAAGTATCATAAACTCGGCACTCTTGCTCCGCGGGATATTGTTGCAAGAGCAATTCACGAAGAAATGATAAAAGATGACAGCGAATGCGTTTATCTCGATATAAGCACAAAAAAATCTGAATGGATTAAAAAAAGATTTCCCAATATCTATGAAAAATGCCTCTCCTTCAATATCGATATTACAAAACAGCCGATTCCTGTCGTACCTGCGGCGCATTATCTTTGCGGGGGAATCTTCGTTGACGGCAAGGGGCGCACTTCCATTAAACGCCTGCGCGCAGTAGGGGAAGTTTCCTGCACAGGAATTCACGGCGCAAACCGCCTTGCGAGCAGTTCGCTGCTTGAAGGACTCGTGTGGGGACATATCGCGGGCAAAGACATAGCGGGCAAAATCGAAGCAAGCAAAGAAAATTTCAATTATCCGAAAGTAGAAGGTTGGAAACACGAAAAAGAAAATGTTGACCCTGCCCTCATAATGCAGGACTGGCTTACGATTAAGCATACTATGTGGAATTATGTCGGCCTTGTGCGCTCAAGCAAACGGCTTGCCCGGGCGGAGAGGATTTTCTCGGAACTGACAAACGAAATAGAGGAGTTTTACAGGTATGCGCTTCTTTCAGATGACCTGATAGGACTTCGAAACGGAATACAATCCGCACTCGTTATTTTATCTGCGGCAAGGTCAAACAGGAAAAGCCGGGGATGCCATTACAGGATTGATTAAAAAGAGATTTTTCCCGGTTCTGCCGTAAAAAGCCAAAATCCTCAAAACCACAATATAATGTATTGTATCCGCAAAATAACACCAACATATGGCATTCCTTCTTGACATTGGCAAAAAACCTCATTTATACTCGATTGCATACTTCATATTTTTCATAGGAGATTATAAATTGAGAATAGAAAAGCTTGAAATGAGAGGTTTTAAATCGTTTTCCGATAAAGCTGAAATGATTTTCGAGCCGGGTATTACCGCTGTCGTAGGTCCCAACGGTTGCGGAAAGAGCAATGTTTCCGATGCGATAAGCTGGATTTTGGGGGAACAGAGCGCGAAAAATCTTCGCGGCAAAAGTATGGAAGACGTCATATTCAACGGCACCGTTGACAGGAAACCTCTCGGTATGGCAGAGGTAAGTCTTACAGTATCCAATGAAAACGGAGACTTCGGCGAGCATTACAGAAGTATGTCAGAAATTATGCTTACAAGACGCCTTTACCGTTCAGGTGAAAGCGAATACTTTATGAACAGGATACCCTGCCGCCTTAAAGATATCACGGAAATGTTTCTTGATACAGGGCTTGGCACGAAAGCGTGTTCTATTATCAAACAGGGACAGGTAAACGAATTGCTCACCTCTCAGCCCGAACAGAGAAGACGCCTCATAGAAGAGGCGGCAGGCATCGAGAAATATCAGATGCAGAAGAAGGAGGTAGAGAGGAAACTTCAGAGAACCGCGGAAAATCTCGAGAGAATTGAAGATATCGTTATTGAGGTTAAAAAACAGGTTAACTCCCTTAAAAGGCAGGCATCAAAAACAAAAGCCTATAACCGCCTCAATGATTCCCTGAAAGACCTCGAAAGCACCCTGCTTGCCCTTGAAATCAAAAAAATCAGAGACGAAAAAACTCCTCTGGAAAAAGAGTTGACGGAAGCCGAAAACGAAAAGTCGTCGGTATCCGCGGAACTGTCAAAGATTGAAAGCAGTATAGAGGAGATGCGTCTTACAGCGCTCACGGAAGAAAATGTACTCAAAGACAAACGCAACGACCTTTACGGCGTGGAGAACGACATAAGGCGGATTGAAAACCGTATCGAAATCATAAAGAACGAAATATCCCATCTTACCGACTCGGAAGAGCGTTCAAAAAAGAATATATCCGTATATGACGCGCAGAAGGACGAGATGGAAAAACTTCTCAGGGAAACAGAAGAGGAAATGGGGAGTTTTTCTTCAAAAATCGAAGAGGCACAGCAAAAAGTGCGCCATAAGGAATCGGAGCTTTCTCGCCTCAAGGAAGAAATCTCGGCGCGCCTTGCCCGCGTAAACGAAGAAAAAAACAAGCTTCAGTCAATGCAGACCGAGATTGCCGCTTGCAGCAACTCCGTCGAGGAAGGCGAATTCAGGATTCAGTCCATAGAAAACAAAATAGCGGCACTGAACAATGAGAAGAGCGGAGCGGAAGAGAGGAAAAGAAACCTCGACGAAAGCATAAGGGAAATTGAAGGCGCAGTGGTTCAGCTGAAGAGCGAAATTGAAGTTCTGCGGGAAACAAAGAGCGCGAAGCTCAATGAGATTGAAACTCTTGAATCGAACAGAGAAGGAAGTGAAGAACAACTCGCGCAGGTAAAGGAGAAACTTTCACTTTCCCGTTCGGAACATTCATCTCTTGAAAAATTCTGCAAAAACCACGAAGACCTTTCCGACGGACCGAGAAACGTTCTCTCCTCAAAAGATGAAATTACGCCTCAAAGCGAATCAATAGAAGGCGCTCTTTCGGAAATGATAGATGTCAACAAAGGTTACGAAATTGCCATTGAATCGGCCCTTAAAAACTATATGGACGGCGTTATCGTAAATTCAATGGAAACCGCGGAAAAATCCATCGTTCACCTGAAAGATAAAAAGGGGGGCAAATGCGTCTTTCTGCCTGCAAATATCAAGTCCCAACCTTGCGAAGATTCCGCGAACGGTTTTCTGTCGAGAGAAGGCGTCATAGGAAAGGCATCGGATTTTGTTTCCTGCAAAGGTGAACACCGCAAACTCATCGATTTCATCTTGAAAGACATAATGGTCGTCAATGATTTTCAGACCGCTCTTAAAGTGCACAGGGAAAACGGACACAAATACACGCTTGTTGACCTTGAAGGTGATATGGTATTTCCGGAAGGTTTGCTCAAAGGCGGTTCAGGCGCCGTTGAAGAGGGAGGAATACTCTTCAAGAAGAGAAAGATTAAAGAACTTTCCGAAGAAATCGCCCTTTTTCAAAAAGAGGAGGAGGAATGTAAAACCGTCATTTCACAATTGAGCGAAAGAATTGTTTCACTCAATGACGAAATTAAAAATCTTTCCGAAAAGGAAAGCGAAATTAACGACAAGCTCATCAACTGCGACAAATCTCTTGCCATAAAGGTCGAAGAAAGAAACAGGATGAACGAGAAAATCGACGAGATTAAGTTCGACATCGAACAGATTGAATACGAGAAAAACGAAATAGTCGAAAAGTCGGAAGGTCTGAAAAAGAAAATTGATTCCCTTAACGAAAGCATAAATGCCGCTCAGTCGGAAATCGAAAGATGCAGTGAAGAAATGGGGGGAACGGAAGAAGATTATGAAAGAACGCAATCGGAACTTACGGAATGTAAAATCGGGCATGCCCGGTACCTCGAGGAGGAAAAACGCCTTACCTTTCAGATTGAAAATTACAAGACTTCCATAAACGACCTCGTTTCGCGCACGGAAAACGAACAACAGATGGCAGAAGAATCATCGCAACTTCTGGTCAGAAAAGAAGAGGAAGCGGTAAATCTGAAAAAAGAGATTGAGAGTTTGGGCGTGAAGGCGGAAGAATCCCGAAAAGGTGTCGAGTTAAAAACCCGTGAAATCGAAGAAAAGAATTACAGAATATCAGAGCTCGACAACAGAAGAAAAAGCATCAAGAGCGATTTTGAGGCTATCTCTGAAAAAGTTTCTGCCCTTGACAGAAGAAAAACCGAACTTCTCACGAAATACAACGACCAGAAAGAGCTTTTCAACGACAGATTCAAAAATTCGTCGCTTGATGACATTATTTCGACCTCTGCCGAAGCGGACATGGAGTCCTTAAAATCCGAATTTGAAAAGACAAAAAGCCGTCTTGAAAAAATAGGCCCTGTCAACTTCGAAGCTCTCAACGAATACGAAATACAAAATGAACGTTTCGAAACTCTCGAAAAACAGAAGGAGGACCTTGTAAAGGCATCTGATTCCTTCAAGCAGATAATCAGGAAACTCAACAAAACGAGCAGGGATTTATTCAGAGAAACATTCGATAAAATCAATTCAAACTTCAATATGGTATTCAAGGAATTCTTCGACGGCGGTGAAGGCGAATTAAAGCTTCAGGATGAAAACGACCTTCTTGATTCGGGAATCGAAGTCATCGCAAGGCCTCCGGGAAAGAAACTTCAAAATGTCAATCTTCTTTCAGGCGGTGAAAAAGCAATGACATTCATATCGCTTCTCTTTGCGGTATTCCTTGTAAAGCCAAGCCCTTTCTGCCTTCTCGACGAGGCAGACGCGCCTCTCGATGAAGCGAATGTAATCAGACTGGGAAAGTTTCTGAAGAAGATGTCTGAAAAAACGCAGTTTCTCGTAATTACCCACGCAAACCGCACAATGGCAATATCAGACATACTTTACGGCGTAACTATGGAAGACGTGGGCGTATCGAAACTTGTTTCCGTTAAGCTTAAAGATAAAGAGCAGGACTCTCTCTCCGGGGACAGGGGCGAAACAAAAGAATCGGCAAATGCCGAATATTCATCTGCCGGTGAAATTGCTTAAAGGAATGAGAGTTTAGCGTTAGCGCGTTTTTGTCAATAGAACGAAAGATAAAGTTTCTCCTGTAACCTCACCATCGTATCTATATGGAAGGTGTCATCAATCAGACCCTGATTGTTCGATAGTTTTTCGTAAAGCGCTTCATCTTTTAAAATGCCGCATACTTTTTTTGCCATATCAGCATAATCACCGGGCGCGGTTAAAAAGCCGTTAATGCCTTCCGCAACCGCTTCTTTGTTTCCGTCAACATCAGTGGCGACTACGGGCACTCCCGTTGCCACAGATTCGGGCAAAACGCGGGGCAACCCCTCCCAAAGCGCCGTATGAAGCAGAACATCGATTGCCCTTAGAAAAAGCGAAGTCTTTTCGGTCCAGCCCAAAAGAATGAACTTGTCAACAAGGGAAAGTTTTTTTATCTCATCCTCTATTTTTCTCCTCATAATGCCGTCTCCCGCCAAAACGAATTTGGCATTGGGAATTTCATCGGATACTTCCCTCGCCGCGCGCACAAAAGTAAGCAGGTCCTTCTGAGGTTTGAAACAGGCAACCGCGCCCACAAGAGGAATATCAGCGGGAAGTGACAACGCTCTTCTTGCTTCCTCTTTGCCTGCGGGATTTCCCGAATAATCTTCTACCTTTATTCCGCTTCTTATAAGATGAAACTGATTCTGCTTCCCGATTCCAAGCTTCAGCGCTTTTTTAATATTTGCCTCGCTTACGGCAATGAGCGCAGTGGATATATTTGCGGTCATTCTTTCAAGAAAAATATAAAAGCTCCTTTTCAGCGCATTTTGAAAATCATTGAAGCCGAATCCGTGGAATGTGTGTATTATGAAAGGTATCCCGTTCTGCCTTGCCGCCCATCTACCCAGAATTCCCGCTTTTGAGCTGTGGGTGTGGACTATGATTCTTTCAGTGCCGCAAATCTGCGCTTTGTCCTTCAATATTTTTCTGATTTTTTTCAGCGCCACGTAATCTCTGAAAGGATTTATTTCCCGAACAAGCTCATCTACAAAATAAAGGTCAATATCTTTTAGATTCATCGCCCTGTTTATGAGATACCCCTCGTTTCCCGTTATAAGCGCCACATTGAATTTTTCACGGTCGAGATGTTCCGCAGTGTAAAGAGTATTCTGCTGAGCGCCGCCCAGTTCGAGCTTTGTGATGATGTGAACGACTGTTATTTTTTTATTAGAATCCGACATCGATTCTCTTCAACCATCTTGCGATTAAAAGGAAAAAAAGAAGAATTACGGCAACGAGCGAAAGAGCGGTAGTGTTATCGGTGAAAATAACTGCTATACCTAATATACTCAGGCAAAGAGACGCCCCGTAGCTTAGAAGAACGGTCCTGCGTACTGAAAGAGTCCATTTCCTGAGGCGCAGGGCAAAATGGTCCTTGCTTCCCAAAAAGATTGATTTTCTCCTGAGAGCGCGCAGATACATAACGAGAATCGTGTCGAATATGGGTACGGCAAGAATCACCAACGGCGCGAGAAATCCCACATTGTTGTTGAAACTGTATTTTCCGGTCATCGCGAGAGCGCCAAGTATCAGTCCTATGAACATACTCCCCGTATCTCCGAGATAGATTTTTGCAGGTTCGAAATTATAGTAAAGAAATCCCAAAAGACTTCCGGCAAGAGCAATGCTTATAATGGCAATCATCGGTTCGCTATTTATTACGGCAACAACAAAAAATGCGAGAGAGGCGAAGAAAGCGATTCCCGATGAGAGTCCGTCCATTACATCGATGATATTAAAACCGTTAATGATGCCTATCATCCAGAAAATCGTAAGGAGTATCGCAAGCCACGGAGGAAGGGCAATAACGGTTATCATTACACCGGATTTCAGAAGAATGAACACCGCCACGAGCTGTCCTAAAAATTTCATTCCGGGCGAAAGAACACCGAAATCGTCGATTAATCCGAGCAGAACGACAATCGTTCCCGAAAGGATTATCCCCAAAACTTCCCGCGAAAAGTCATAGACCATTCCAAGGGCGAGAAGAAAGGAAAGGTAAACGGCAAGTCCGCCGAGATAGGGCACCGGTTCCTTGTGGGTTTTCAGATTGCCGTCAGGTTTGTCAACGACTCCGAATTTGCGTGCCGCGGCAATGGCAACGGGAGTGCCGTAAATTGCAAAAAGGAACGCAAGAACAAATGTCAGAAAAAATTCAAGTCTCAATTATCCGCACCGCTTTTGTTAAAATAAATGAACTTTACTGATTATAGAATAATTTTGACACGCCTGCACCGTCAATCTTTTTAATTTTTTCCCAACAGGCAAAAATGAAAAAGTTTTCTAATTTTCACTTTCTTGACCTCCGATTATGAGAGTGCTAAACTTCTGAAATAAAATGAAATAAAGGAATAAAAAATATGGCTAAAAAAGTTCTTGTTACAGGCGGCGCGGGTTTTATCGGATCATTCATAGTCGATAAACTTGTCGAAGAAGGATATGATGTCCGGATTTTCGACAACCTCGACCATCAGGTGCATCCCGACGGCAAGGAACCGGAGCATCTCAACAAAGATGCCGAATTCATAAAAGGGGATGTGAGAAACCCCGACGACCTTGCGAAGGCGCTTAAGGGAGTCAGCGCGGTTTCACACCACGCCGCGGCAGTGGGAGTGGGACAGTCGCAGTACAAGATAGATTATTATGTGAACACCAACGTGGGAGGCACTTCCAATCTTCTCAATCTGATTGTTAACGGCAAATATGACATCGGGAAAATTGTTATCGCCGCGTCGATGAGCAGTTACGGAGAAGGACGCTACAACTGTAAAAAATGCGGAAAAGTCAATCCCCCCCTTCGCACCGAGGAGCAGATGGAAAGCGGAAAGTGGGAGCTTTTCTGTCCCCTTTGCGGCGCGCCCGTAACCCCCATACCCACAGATGAAAAAAAGGAGCAAGTCTGCAATTCAATCTACGCGCTTACCAAAAAAATGCAGGAGGATATGATATTAAACATCGGAAGGACATACGACATACCTGCAGTTGCCTTTCGTTATTTTAATGCTTACGGTCCGCGCCAGTCCCTTTCAAATCCCTACACGGGCGTTGCGGCAATATTTATGAGCAGGATAAAGAACAATCAACAGCCGGTAGTCTATGAAGACGGGCTTCAGACAAGGGATTTTATATCGGTGCGGGACATTGCCGCGGCAAACCACGCCGCGATTGAAAACAGCGGCGGAGACTATATGAGTCTGAATCTCGGGTCCGGCAACCCGCAGACAATAAAAAGTGTCGCGCGACAGCTTGCCACACTTTACGGAAAAGACATCGAGCCGCTTGTCCTCAACAAATTCAGAAAAGGCGATGTGCGCCACTGCTACAGTGACAGCACCGAGGTAATTAACCGCCTCTATACGCCTTCCGTTTCCTTTGAAGAGGGAATGAAGGAACTTATAGAATGGGCTGAAACAGCTTACTTTGAAGATAAGTTCGAAGAGGCGGCAAAAGAGCTCAAGGAAAAAGGGCTCGTCTGATTTCGGCGCAACCGCTTCTGAATATTTCTATACTCACTCCCCTTGTGCTATAATATCCGCATAATGATTACCAACATATCCAATCTCTTTGCTTACAGGGAATTGCTTTACAACCTTATCGTCAAGGATATCAGGGCGCGCTACAAGCAGACTGTAATCGGTGTGGGATGGGCCCTCTTTCAACCCTTAGCGATGATGGTAGTCTTCACGATAGTCTTTTCACTTTTTGCAAAGGTTGACACGAACAATATCCCCTACCCTCTTTTTGCTTACAGCGGACTTGTTGTGTGGGCATTCTTTTCAGGGGCGGTGACGAAAGGTATCACGAGCATCGTGCAGAATGTGAATCTCGTGACAAAGATATATTTTCCCCGCGAACTTCTTCCGCTGTCCGTTATATCATCGGCTTTCGTGGATTTTATCATTGCCGCGCTTCTCTGCTTCGTGATGACGCTTTTTTACCATATCAGGGTTTCGCCCTATATTCTGCTTATGCCCCTCTTTCTTGTTATTCAGTTTATCTTAATTACAGGGGTGTCGTTTTTCCTTTCGGCGGCAAATGTTTTTAAACGCGATATCGGTTATCTTGTCCCTATAATGCTTCAGATATGGATGTTTCTTTCTCCCGTAGTATATCCCGTAAGCATTGTTCCGGCGCAATACAGGGACATATATATGCTTAATCCCGTTGCGGGAATAATCGAGGGATACAGGCATTGCCTTCTCTACGGCACTATGCCTTCAATGAAATATACGGCTTTGTCGGGAGTTATTTCGCTAATAGTGTTTCTGCTTTCATATCTTTATTTCAAAAAAGTCGAGATGAAGTTTGCGGATATAATTTAGTAAAAAAGGAACGATGGAAAAAGCTATTAAATTCAACGGCGTTACAAAAGAGTATTCCAGGCAGAACAGGAGTTTGAGAAGTTCGATTTCATCCCTCTTCGGCAAAAAAGACGACTTGGCTTCTTCACAATCTTTCTGCGCGCTGAAAGGAATATCCTTTGAAGTGGAAAAGGGAAAGACTCTCGGAATAATAGGACCTAACGGCGCGGGCAAAAGTACCATCCTCAAGCTTCTTGCGGGAATTACGAAACCCTCGTCGGGTTCAATCGAAATTAAAGGGAAAATGGGCGTACTTCTGGAGCTTGGCGCAGGATTTCATCCGGAATTTTCGGGCAGGGAAAACATCTATCTTAACGGCTCGATTATGGGAATGAAAAGGGATGACATAGACAGGAATATCTCATCGATTATCGAGTTTTCGGAGCTTGAAAGTTTCATCGATATGCCTGTAAAATACTACTCATCGGGAATGTATGTGCGCCTTGGATTCGCAACGGCAATTCACTGCAACCCCGATATTCTCCTCATTGACGAAGTTCTTGCCGTGGGAGATGCCAAGTTTTTCCAAAAGTGCCTTAGAAAATTCGAAGAATTTCAAAACAGAAATATGACTATTATTTTTGTTTCGCACGATATGAATGCAATTAAAAGAAACTGCCACGAAGTCATACTTCTTCAAAACGGTGAAATTATAGACAGGGGAAATCCCACGGAAATCATTGATCTATACAATGCCATTATCTTCAGACAGATTGAAGCGGAAACATCAAAGAGTGACTTTTCGCCATCTGAACTCGCAAAAGCAAGGGAAAACGGGAAAAGTCAGAAATACGGCACTCAGGAAGCCAAAATAACCGATGTCTCGCTGTTAAACGGCAAAGGAGATAAAACCAACGCGATAACATCAATGGAAGATACCAAAATAATAGTGAAGGTCCGGTTCCTCAAAGATTTAAAGGATATTCTTGCGGGAATTACAGTAAGAAACAACACGGGCATAGATGTTTATATGACTAATACCCGATGGAAAGGAATTGATATCCCCGAAGTTAAGAAGGAAAGCATTCTTGAAATATGCTTTTCTCAGAAGATGACGCTCGTAGCGGGAAAATATACGGTAACCGTTGCAGTTAGCCAATCGACGGAAAATGGCATAAAACGACTGGATTGGATATCGGACTATCTCATCTTTGAAGTTGTCTCAGAGGAAACCGTATCGGGTATTACAAATCTGGATTCATCGGTTAGCGTAAATATTGAAAAACCATAAACTTTCATAAAACAATGAATGTTCTCCTGATAAATTCTCCTCTTAAAACAAATTGCCCCGCGCAGGGAGCGTATCCGATGGGACTGGCATACATAGGGGCGGTACTGAAGAACAAAGGGTGTACAGTTGAAGTGCTTGACGGAGGACCTGGCAAACAGAGCGAAGAGAGCGTTTCATCGTTTTTTAAGGCAAGAGGTAACAAATTCGACCTCGTCGCTTTCAGCGGAATGGTTACGACCTATAAGTACGCCAAATGGCTTGCGGCAACAATCAGAAAACACAATCCCCGCGCCATAATCGTTGCCGGAGGAAGCATCTGCACTGCCGGAGAACTTCTTCTTGAAAATTCCGATTTTGACGCAGTATGCGTCGGCGAAGGAGAAGATGTCGCCGCGAGGTTATATGATGTGCTCAATGAAGGCAAAGAAATATCATCCATTGCGAATCTTATGGTTAAAAAGGAGGGAAAAATTCATTACCCTATTGAATCAAAACCCGTTGACATTGACTCAATTCCGCTTCCCTGCTGGGATTTATTCGATATGGAATCGTACACGAAAACTCCCTATCTCGTTAACGTAAAGACTCCGAGCATTACAATGATAACAAGCAGGGGATGCCCCTTTGAATGCACATTCTGCTACAGGAATTTCGGAAGAAAGATACGCCACAGGAAGGTTGATGACATTATGGAAGAAATCAAATCGGCAGTGGAACTGTTCGGAATCGGCCACATAGATTTTCTCGATGAAATATTCAACGCGGACCTTGAAAAGGTTAAGGCGCTTTGTTCAAAAATAATCAGCGAAAAGATACAAATCACGTGGAGATGCATAGGAAGGACTGATTTCGCCGACAAGGAAACACTCGGGCTAATGTATGAGGCAGGATGCAGATGGATTGGCTACGGCATAGAATCGGGAAGCCAGAAAATGCTCGACAGAATGAAAAAACATCAAAAGATAGAAAATATAGAAAACACGATACAAATGAGCAGGGACGCGGGACTAATTGTTACGGGAACGTTTATAATCGGAATGCCCGGTGAAGATGAAAAAACAATTGAAGAAAACAGGAAGTTTTTCAGAAGAAACAAATTGTTCAATATCCCTTTTTTCCCTGTCCCCTATCCGGGTACAGCGCTTTACGGGGAGTGCAGGCAAAAGGGACTGATAAAAGATGAAGAAGAATACATTTGCGCTCTTGATAAGGATGCCACTGAGCTTACGATTAACCTGACGGACTTTACCGATGAAAAACTGATTGAAACGAGGGAAACTTTAATCGCGGAATTCAGTAATCTGATTCCCTCTCTTCAAATAACGGGGGAAAGCGCAAAAAAAGAAAAATCCGGCAAAGTGGCTAAGCTAATTTCCGGACTGTTTGGGAAAAAATAGGAGATTGTCTTTAAATTGGGCATCTATACGGTTTTAGAAAACCCGGAAATCGATGAAACAATCGAATCACATCTTAAGCTGATAATCGAAGAGTTGTCGAAAATCACTCAGGTGCGAGAAATAATTCTCGGCGGGGGTTTCGGGAGAGGCGAAGGAAGCGTGATTTTAAGGAATGGGAAAATACGCCCTGTGAACGATTATGACATTTTTGTCATAGCCAATGATGAGAAGTGCGCAGACTTTGTAAAACTTGAAAAAAAGCTGGCAGACAAAATTGACATAAGGCTTGTTGATATTATTCCCATAAGGCATTCATCTCTTTCCGTTCTGCCCGCAACACAGTTTTATTACGATCTTAAATATGGGGGAAAACATCTTTGGGGAGAAAAACTTCTTGATTCAATGCCGGCGTTTAAAAAAGGAAGACTCGAAAAAAACGCTCCGAAAACACTTCTTTTAAACAGGATGATTTGCGCCATAGAAGCATATTCGGAAGACTTCAGGAACAGGAAGATGAATGAAGAGGAGAGCTTTTTCCTTATTAATCAGACAGGCAAAGTGGTCTCTTCCTGTGTTGAGGCACTTCTAATGAAAAAGCACATATATCACCACAGTTTAAGGCAAAGAAAAAAGATTTTTGAATCGGAATTTATGAAAGAAAAAGAGCTGATCTCATTAAACGACACGGCAACACGATTTAAGCTCGATCCTTCTTCACCACCTCCCTCCGACCCTTTAAATTATTGGGAAAAGACGGTCTGCGAACTAATCAATGCAATAGCCGGATTTATTTCGCCAGGATTTTTTAATCCCGTTAAACGTATTTTTAAAAAATTGACAAATGATAAGACAAAAAAATCAGCAACGAATATCCCCATTGAAAGAGTTGAAATTCTGTTATTGCTCTGTAAATCCGCTCAACCGCCTATGCGCTATAAATTGCTCTCATTGGCGCGCGGTGAATTTGAGGAAATTACCGGAGAAGACGCGAAAAGTTTTAACTGGGAAACTTTAAGGGAAAAGACAGCGCGGCACTGGCATCAAATTCACAAATAAAAATGATAATGAAAAAAACCGTTCTTCTCATACTCATTGACGGATTCCGATATGACTATGTCAATCCCGATGATTCGCCCTTCCTGCACTCCCTTGCAAAATTAAACATTGACGGCGCGGTCAGGGAAACATTCGCCTTTGAACTTCGCCCCGCGTTCTTTGCCGGACTTCACCCCGATGAGTGCGGAGTGGGAAATATGTATTTCTACAATTCAGTCGATTCGCCCTTTCGCAATATTAATATTAGCTCAGGCGACAGAACTATCATCTCCGATAAGTTAAGAAAAGAAGCCGGAAGGAGAGGATACACTCTCGTAAAGCATCACGGAGGATGCGCTGAAATTCCTCTTAATCTTCTGAAGTATTTCGACTTCTCCGAAAAAATCAAAACAAGCGATGAGGGCGCGTTAGGCAAGCATAAGACATTATTTGACCTTCTCAGGATGAATGACAAAAAATGGCTCTGGATAGGATATCCCGGCAGTCCCGGTACTGCTCCGGAAATTCTCGGCGAGCTTGATTCAAAACTTCAGGGTGATGAAGACTTTATCTATCTTCATTTTTCCGAACTTGACTGGGCGGGACACGAAGGAGGTCCTCATTCGGATGTGCAGAAAAAAACGCTCAAAAAAATCGATTTGGCCGTAAGCGACGTATTCAAAACAATAAACTCCCGATTCAGCGACGTAAAATCATTAATCTTCGGTGACCACGGACAGGTAGAAGTCAGGAAGCATATAGATATCGAAAAGATGCTCGCGGAAACCGGTCTTGTTTTAACAAAGGACTATCTTTATTTTCTTGATTCCACGCAGGCGCGTTTTTGGTTTTTCAATGACAATGCGCGAAACACTATAACATCCCTGCTCTTAAAAATATCCGACGGAAAAATACTTTCCGCTTCCCATATTGATGAATTGCATTTCAACTTCCCTGACAAGAGGTTCGGCGAACTGATTTTTGTTGTCAACGAAGGGATAGGCATTTTCCCAAACTTCTTTCAGCATACAAACCCCTGCAAAGGTCTGCACGGTTATCTTCCTGAAGTAAAAGCTAACTGGGCAAAATTCATTATTGGCGGGCTTGGCATTCGGAAAAATATTGATGATGTCATTGAAATGCCTGACATCTTTCCCACACTGCTTGGCCTTCTTGATATAGAAAAACCCCGGGAATCAAAAACTAAACCCATTGTTTCAGATTTCATTCCCGAAGGAGGAAAAGATAAATACAAAATAACCCTTATAATGCCCACTTACAACAGACTGGAAATCCTTAAGGAAAGTTTGGCAAAAATCGAAGAACAGACATTTCCCAAAGAGGATTTCGAGCTTCTCGTGGTAGATGACGGTTCATCGGACGGCACGAAAGAGTTTCTCGGAAACTATTCAAAAAAAACGCCTGTCAATTTCACTTTTTTTACCAACAACCACAACGGTCCCGCGTCGGCGCGAAACAGAGCGCTCGAAAATGCGAGGGGAAAAATCATTCTCTCCGTGGGTGACGATATGATTATGTACGATTCCGATTTCATTGAAAAACACGCGCGCTTCCACGTTGAATACCCCGCCGCAGGAGATGCTTGTCTGGGGATGGTGGAATGGGATAAGGACATCGAGATAACGCCTTTGATGGAATATATAACGAAGGAGGGAGCTCAGCAATTCGGATACGAAGGGCTTACCCGCAGGGATATTGACCATCTCGGTTATGAATACTTCTGGAGCAGCAATATCTCATTTAAACGGATTATGACTGCAAGCTACGGGCTTTTCAATAATGAAATTTTCAAGCACGCAATGTGGGAAGACATCGAGCTTGGGCACAGATTAGCCAAAGCGGGACTGGTAATTCACTTCAGAAAAGATTTTACCCTATACCATAAGCATTCCATCACATTCAGGGAATTTGCCGAAAGACAAAGAATGGTTGGATGGTATAATTCCGAAGTAAAACGCCTGGGCGTAGACCTTGCCCATTCATATAGCGAACTTGATAAAGAAAAAATATTCTCGAGGCAGGCATATGATGAAATAATCGAAGCAATAGAGGAATATGAGTCATCGAAGGAAAGCATCGACGCGAAGAAGCTGAAAATAATCTACAGATGCGCTTTAAACTATGCTTTAATGGTGGGGTATATGGAAAGGGAAGAAAAAAAATCAGAAGAGAAAGTCGCGGTAGTTTCACTCCTGCACAATCTTTCAAAAACCGAAATCCGTCTTGCCGAAGTGGAACAAGAACTGCACAAAGTAAAAACAAAATCAGAAGAGCAGGAAAAACAGCTTAAGGCGATTTACAATTCAAAAAGATGGAAATTGACCGCGCCTCTCGGTTGGCTTATCAAAAAACTTCATAAGCGGAACATTATTGAATAATTATTGAAATGTTTTCCGCCACATCCTGTCAGGCACGATGATTACAAGAAAAAAGTCTGGAAAGACTACAAATAAAGAGTATCTAACAACAAATTATGTTTGATTCGCTTAAGGAAATAATCAAACCGTCGCAACTGGCGGAGAAAATCGGGGGTATTTCAGATATTGAAAAAAAAACCACCGGGAAAATTGCTTTCATACTCAGACCTTCAGATATGGGAAGGATAAAAGAATATCTGGTCAAAGACGGAGGCATTAATGAATCTGAAATCTCCCTTTATCTAAAAAGCAAAAAAAATGAGCCGGCGCCCTTTTCTGACAATGAAACTGTGAAAAATCTTTCAGAAAATCACACAATCAAAATATTCGATTCAAACAGAGCGCTTTTTAAACTTTTAAAAGGAACGGATTTTACACGCATTTTGATATTTTATGCTGACAAAATCGACCGCCCGAATCTTTTTTTTGAAATTGCGGCATTCAAAGGAAAGCGCGCTGAAGTAATCGGAATTGACGGCAACAATGATTTTTATAACCTTCCTAAGAAATTTTACCGTTACAAATTCCTGTACACGACCCTGATAAATATATTTTTTGGTTCACTTCTCAAAGGAATTAAACTCATACTACTTCTGATTCTTGCCCTCATTCTTTCCCCTTTCGTCACCCTTTTCTGGGGGATTATGCTCATACTGATGACTTTAATCAGTACAGGGAAAAAAACCGCTTAGTTCCTTCATTTCTGCCATTTACTATTTTCACCCATTGTCATTCTCCCGCAACACAAATGGATCGTCTTGCGCAAGGTTTAATTGCTTTTTTTATATAATTTTAAATATTTCTTGACTTTTTTAACAGTTTATTTATTTTTTATCCAACATTCAAAAGTCAGGAGATAAAAAATGAACAAAAAGCTTTTTTTATTATCAGCAGTCCTGTTAATTTGTTTTATATCCTCACCGGTTTTTGCATCTGACCCTCCTCCAAGCGGTTTATCAGTATCTGTAACTCCGGATTTTGATATATACGGAAATGCGCAAAAAAAACTTCATATAAGCTGGCAGCGTTACAGTTCCTGGACAAGCTGCTGCAACAACAACATTGACCGTCTTTTGGGATATGATCTCACTATTACCACTTTGAGAAACTGCTCAAATGGAGGGGGCAATCATATTCACCTTCAAAAAGATGCTACTTCATACACAACACTTCTTCACGGGGACACGAATGTGGTTGAAGTCCTCATTTCGGCGCGCCTACTGTCAATTGAGTGCCACCTCTGCAGTCCTTCGGCATCCTATAACTCCGACTCTGTCACGAAAGTCCTGAATATGGCAACGGAAGGATGCGGCACTTATCTTTCCATTCCGCCCGACGATACGGACACCTGCTCATCAAAGCGAAAAGAAGTTGGCGAACCGATAAACATACTAAACGGTGAAATGACTCTCGAGGAAACCGATTTCAAAATAAAGGGAATTAACATTGACCTTGAATTTAGGCGAAGTTATTCCTCAAGACAGCAAATACCATCAATAGCAAACGGAATCAGCGTACCTGTGAATAAATCCGCCGCGTCGTCCATATTCAGCGAGTTGATGGAAATCGGCAGAAAGGGCGCATCGTCTCCCGCACTTTCTGCAAGTTATGATTCACTCACAAGAGGCACTCCAATCGGTTGGGGGTGGACTCATAACTATTCGTCACATATTGATTTTCTTCAGTCGGGCAATGTCATACGCTTTGTCAATGGAAAGGGAAGGAGTTCATACTTTTACAAAGAATCGGAATCTTCGGCAAATTTTCTGCAATCGGGAAAACCTTCTTCGATGAGTTTTCACGATAACGGCGACACCACATATTCGCTTACATACGATAACGGCAAAGCGATGATTTTTTCAGAAAGCGGCGCGCTTCTTACCTTAATCAGCCCCGAAGGAAACCATATCGAGCTTGAATATGACGGCAGTGGCAAACTCGTAAAAATTTATGACACGCTTAACAGACAATATTCGCTCAATTACGATTCAAATGGCAGAATAACATCAATAGTCGAAGATTCGCAGACGGCAACTCTTGTCTCATTCAGTTATGATTCTACGGGCAGATTGACTTCCGTATCCTATCCGGACAACTCCACAGCGCAATTTGAATACAATGATGCAAATGACAACCTCAACATTACCAGGACCACTGCAAGAGACGGCAGAGTGCATAATTACATTTATGATACCGCTGACCGGGTTTCGTCATTTTCCGATGACAACGGCAAACACTTCTCGTCGCTGGAATATCATCCCACCGAGTGGTACACGAAACTCACCAATACAAGAGGCAATTCTACGTTTCTTCATTACGAATCCATTAACCGCGCCGGATTGCTTAAAAACACTACAGGCAACACCTGCACAACCTGCGCTTCGCCTTTCTTCTCATATACAAATGACATTTTTGGAAGGTTAACGGAAGAAACAGATTCCTACGGGAACACCACTTCCTATGAAAATTTCGACAATGCGGGACATCCTCAAACCATACGCTACGCAAACGGAAGCAGTGATGAAAGGGCAGTTTATCTCACTTACAACACCGATACAGGGGAGACCCTTTCCGCAAAAAGTGAAAGCGTTTTTGGAAACGGATACAGAGAAATAATCTTAGATTATGACGATGACGGAAACAATAACTACAATGAAAACCCCGGAAATCTTTTGAAGAATGTTGTTTTAAAAGGATACACAAGGGACATTCAAAAGAATGCGGTGCCCTTTACATATACAACATCGGTTTCTTATGACGCACTTTCACGGATTACTTCTCTTGACGGTCCACGGGATGATTTATCCGATATTACCTCATTTGAATATTACGCGGCAGACGATGCTGACACTCTGAACAGAAACAGACTGAAATCATTTACCGATGCTCTCGGAAATAAATATACCTATGACAATTATGACATCTACGGCAATGCGGGGAAAATCACATTTCCCGATGTCACTTTCATTGAGCTTTCATATGATGCCGCGGGAAATATCACTCAGGTAAAAAAGGATTCCGCGCTACGGCAATACGGCTATTATCCGGGCGGAGTCCTGCATTATGAAAAAATGCCTGAGGGAAATATCATCGAATATTTCTATAATGATTTAGGCGACCTAAGTATGGCAAAACTCCTGAAAGGCGCCGGACTTCAATCGGATATTTTAGAAACTCTTCTCTATACATACGATGCAGAAAGAAATGTCACATCGCTTGAAATTAAAGAAGGAGATGAGAACGGGACAACAGTCCTTCATGAAGGATATTTCTACGGATATCTCAATGAGCTAAAATATGTTTATCCCGATGCGTCGGATACAAATATAAAAATCGAAATGGCAAATTCTCTTCTGCTTAATAAGTTTCGTCAGGCGTCTCTTCCTGAAGGCGAATTCTCTATGGAATTCTCTTATGACTCGCTTCTTCGCGTCAAGAAAATTACTGAGTTTCCTCAGGGCGCAAACCTAGCCACAAATTATCTCTATGACAATTCAGACAACATAAAGTCGATAACCGACGCTTCAGGCAATGCGGCAGAATTCGAATATGATGACCTTGGACGGCTTTTAAGAGTAAGTTCCGCTCAGCGTGGAGAGAAACTCTTTTCCTATGATGCTTTGAGTTTCCCCGCGACTGTAAAAGACCCATTCAGCAGGACACGTCAATTCTCTTATGATTCGTTAGGACGACTTACAAATATCAACTATGTGAACGAAAACAAATCATTGACGCTTGCATACGATGAACCGGAATCGAGTTTCGGGAAGGGACAACTAACTTCCATATCAGATGGAAATTTCACAGTGCGTTATCACTATGATGTTTATGGAAATCTTACACAGGAAGATACAACTACCGATGGCAAAAGCTATTCTGTCATTTATGGATATGACAAAAACGGCAGGATAACTAAAATGGACTATCCTTCAGGCATTGAAGTTTTATATGATTATGCGGACACTTGGAGTTATCCCCATGGCGTGAAGATTAAAAAAACCGATGGCACGACAGTTGATGTGACAATTTCACGCGGGGCAGATGATAAAATAAGAAAAATCGTTTTACCTTCCGGAATCACTGAAACATTTGGATATGACAAGCAATACCGGATTGACTCCCATAAAATCGAGAAACAGGGCGCAATTAAAATTATAGACTTAGACTATGCAAGAGATGTTGACGGCAATGTAACATTCATAACAGATACGCTTGATGCATCACGAAATTTATCATTCGGCTATGATTCATTCGCCAGAATTACATCTTCATCGGGACATTTCGGAAATATATCTTTCACCTACGACGGAGTCGGAAATCGAATCAAATCAGTTTTAAACGGCGTTGAAAGGAATTACAACTATGTTGATAACCAATTAGCTTCAATCTCAGGCGACATATCAAAAAACTACTCCTACAATTCCGAAGGCAATCTTATTTCAAACGGCAGTGTCAACTTGACTTATAACAAAGATGGCCTAATTAACAGCACCATTACAAATAATAATAAAAATATATCCTATGAATATGACTTTTATGGTAAAAGATATAAAAAGATTCGGGAAGGAAATTGGCAAAATTATCTCTATGACCTTGAGGGAAGATTGATTTCAGTAATCGACAGAAACGGAAATTGCGCGGCAGATTTTGTTTATACCGGAGATGAGAGGATTGGCGTTGTAATGCCCCAAAGCGAAGCTTCCGCGGGAAGTTACCGCAAAGTGAAAGGCGGGAAGACAAAGCATCGCAAAAAGCACATTCTTCTTGGCGCATATAAAATTAAGTTCAAGATGAAACACGGAAAGCCAAAGTTAAGGATAAAAAAACAAAAGAGAAAAAAGAGACGAAAAGGGAAATCTTTCAAAGCAGATGTTGAACCGAAGGTAACAGTTTTAGGAGTTGCGTCGTGGGACGGCATAAGGAAAATTTTATCCGCAGATGTTGAAATTACCAACAAAACCTCAACGCTTGATATATATGATGTCGATGCACGGGTTACCGGAATATCCGACGCGTCAGTCATTGCTTTCAATCCGGACGGTAATGTTTCGGGAAAACCTTTCTGGTATTACGGAAAAATCGCAAAAGGCGGAAAAAATATTATTCATTGGGAATTTCATGACCCCGGTTCACATTCATTTAATTTTACGGCAAAGATAATGGGAAGTTATTCAGCGCCGGCAGAGGTGGTTTACTTCTACCACAATGACCATTTGGGACGTCCCGTGATGATGACAGATGAGAGCGGGAATGTTTCATGGCAGGCAGAATATTATCCCTTCGGCAGGATTTACAGCGAGCAGGGTACTACGGTTGAAAATAATTTCAGATTCCCCGGACAGTGGTATGATGAGGAAAGCGGTTTTTTCTACAATGGAGCAAGATACTATGACCCGGACAACGGCAGATACCTCTCCCCCGACCCGGTAATCGCCACTCCATATTTACCACAGACATTGAACCCATATGTCTATGT
>CAZJVM010000039.1:11935-23992 GCA_964549305.1 uncultured bacterium | reverse complement strand
GTTTTTAGCGCTGAAAAAAACGCTTGCCCCGACGATGGGATTGTTCTTTTCGTTTTTCAACTGCGCACTGATTATTGCCGTGCTTGTGCCGTCGGCAGAAATGACATTTTTGTCCGTAGCGATGGTGAAGTTTGTGCTCTGGCCTGAGTCAACAGACGTTATCGTTGCCGTTGCCTTGGTGCTCGCGTCAAAAGTCGCGGTTACTGTTATAGTGCCCGTATAAGTAGATTCGCTTGTGAGTGTAGCAGTGGCAAAACCCGATGAGTCAGTCACCGAGGAGGGCGTTATCTTGCCGTGGTCGGTTTTAAACTTTATCGTTTCACCGGGCATAGCATTGTTGTCGCTGTTAACCAACTCTGCCGTAAAGGTTGCGGTACTTGCTCCATCATTGCCTATTGTCGATTGATTGGCACTGAGTGAAATATTAGCAGCACCTCCTCCTCCACCGCCTCCCGATGATTCGGTAACGGTAATTTTCAGCAGTCTTTTCCTCGAAGGTCTGATATTCTTTGTTTTTGCCTGAATCCATAAGTTGCCTGTTTTTGTGCTTGTGGCAGTGACAGTGGCTTTCCCGTTGCTTCCTGTTTTCGCAGTGGAAGACGAAAGAGTTGCCTTGCCCACCTTGACAATAAATTTTATTTTCGCCCCCTTTACGGGCTTGCCTTTTTTATTCTTTACTGTAGCAGTTATGCTCGCGCTTGTGGCGCCATCGGCAGGAATAGTCGTCACATCGGATTTAACCGAAAGAGTGGTAACGATTTTCTTTTTTGCTTTTCTGTGGTTTGCCTTTGAATTTTCACCTGTTGCGCCCATAACTTGGGCGAATGTCACCGACGATGAAAATATTAGAAATATGGCACAGGTCAAAAAAAGGAGCAAACGGCGCACTTCTTTCCTGGAACTTATAAAATGATTCACTTTCATCTTACACCTCCGGCAGTAAATATTTGATTTTAAGCAGGAAAACTCTCACATCCAAAAGCGATAAATCAGTTACAATTATCGACTTGTGTAAGAGTCATAGTTAGTTCTGTTTTTGTCTTAACTTTGTTATGATGAGAGTACACTTCCTCGCCCCTGATTTTTATTTTTACCGTGTAATCAAGAAATCGCGGTTCAACAGTATCATCACTGGGGTCTTCACCGAATTTCAGAACATATTTTCGCGCCAATGAACGCTTCTTGCTTTTAGGAAGGATGGTTATGGTAATATCCGTTTCCGTATCTTT
Source organism: uncultured bacterium (assembly GCA_964549305.1). Classification (GTDB taxonomy): domain Bacteria; phylum Schekmanbacteria; class GWA2-38-11; order GWA2-38-11; family J061; genus J061. The sequence continues at coordinate 22,763 of CAZJVM010000039.1, read as the reverse complement.
CGCAATCAATGCGCTTGTGCTTCTTTTGATAGTTCTTATCTTTGGAAGTTTTCTGCTGTTTCTCTTGAAACGAATCTTGTAGCTCGTTATCTTCACATCCTGATTTGTGGAACCCCAAAAGGAGCCTTCGTAATTGGGATGTCCGGAGTTATCAAGAGTAATGGTTGCCTTAAGGTCGGAAAAGGGTTCGGGGTCAGTAGTGGTCGCGTCATCATCGCAGTTGAGGTTTCTGAAAATATCCACATTTGTTTCGTCATTATCACCTTCGTCTGCCCCGGTGACTCCGGTCACAGTGATATATGTCAAAACGCCCTTGCCTTGTGAAACTGCGGGACAGCAGACAATGAGCAGAAGAAAGAGTATCAGAATTTTATTGAATTTCATTTTTAAAATCTCCGCTTTATGGTTTTTTGAATTAATGAGAGCCATTTTTTTATTTACATATACTGTTCAAGAATTCGCGGTGTAATAAAAATGAGTACCTCCTTACTGCTTTTATTGCTTACCTTGTTTTTAAAAAGTGAACCCAAAACGGGTATTTTCGACAAGAAAGGCATTCCGCTTCTTGAAGAATCGTCACTCTTTTCCGTAAGTCCTCCGATTACCGCTGTTTCACCGCTTTTAATCAGAACTTTTGTTTCCGATTCAGTCTTTACTATCGAATAATGTGTCCCCGTAGTTAACTGAACATTTGCGCCCTGCCTTGATTTTTCAAGACTTATATCCATAAAAATGGAGCCGTCGGCTGTAATCTGCGGAGTAACTTCGAGAATTATGCCCACATCTTTCCATTCTATGCTCTGTTTGCCCTGCTCATCGATAGTTACCTGAGGAAGCTGGTCGCCCACCTGTATTTTCGCAAGCTCGTTATCAACTACGAGAAGTTTGGGGTTGTTAAGAACCTTCACCCTGTTGTCCTTCTCGAGAGCGGAAAGCTGAACATCGAGATTGAAGGTATTGTCAACATTTCCGAGTATGAGCCCCAATCCCGTAGTCTTGTCAGCAATGGGAAGGTTTACGAGAAAATCCCTTCCTGTTGCCGAAGGATTGTTTGCATCCGCTACCGTGCCGAGCATTTTCACATTACTTGGAAATTCCAGTCCCGTGGCATTTCCCGTTGCGGGGCTTTTGGTAAGGTCCGCTCCCCACTGAATGCCCAACGCGCGGTCGTATCCTTCTTCAATTTCAATAATTTTCGCCATTATCTCAACTTCCGGAGTGGGTCTGTCAAGCTGAGCTATGACCTTTTCAATCTGCGATACGTTAGGGACGATGTCCTTTATTATGAGAGAGTTGGTCCTCTCGTCAACGGTAAGAAGGGCATCTGTCCTGACCCTGCTTGACATAAACTTCTTGACAAGGGCTTCCACATCTCCAGCTTTTGCATAGCTCAAACGAATTGTTTTCGTAACAAGAGGTTGAACAGCTTCTTCGGCTTCCTTTTCTTCTTTTCTTGCCTGCGCCTCTTCAGCTTTCTCTTTTCTTATTTTCTTGCTCTTCTCAAGGGTCATAATTCTGTATACCCCCGCCTCCTTTATAAGGACAAGCTGGGGAGTGTTTATCTTGAGCAGAAGGTCAAGCGCCTGATCCCAGGGAATTTTATCAAGCTTAAGATTCACCTTGCCGCGTACGCCCTCTTCAATGACAAAATTCATTCCGCTTATTTCCGCAATAAGGCGTATTACATCTTCCACGTCTGCATTCTGAAGATCGATTGAAATTTTGTCTCCCGCAAATTTTTTGTCCCCGGACTCATCGGTTCTTTTTTCCATTCCAAGTTCCGTTGAAAGTATATCCGGCTTAGATTCCGGAACATCCTTCTGAAGAGATTCCTTTATCATATCGATGTCTCCTTCCTCTTCAGCGGGTTTATCAGATTCCCCATAGGAAGGATTATCTACGGTAACAGTGAGTTCTTTCGAATTTCTTTCGATTTTATTTCCGGCTTTTTCCACGAGCTCGATTTCCGCTATCACCTTGAATTCGTCGCCGTTGCTCTCGCGCACGGAAACTCCCGTCACCACTCCCCTGTTTACTGCCAGAGACGGCGAAACAGAAGGTGAAAGAAGGGAATTATTGAACTCCACTACTATTCTTTCCGGGTCGGGCATACTATAGGTTGTGTAAGAAACCTTATCCGATGTCTTGAATATGAGCGTGGTGGATTTCGATGTATTGAAAAAACTCACTTTTTCTATAATGACTTTTCCCACCGATTCTGTCTGAGGTTCAATGTCGGATGAAGTCTGATTTACTCTTTTGACGGCGCCCGAACATCCTGTCAATGCCGCTAAAAGCACAATAATAATTGATAATCTCAAAAACGAACTTTTTTTATAAACAAACATATCTGTTAAACCCCCGTGTTGAATTGGAAGTCATCCGTCAAACACTTTCTTTTATATTAAACATTTTGTCATCAAAACATTTTGATGTTGTTAAATTATGAACTCTTAAGCTTCATCCTAACTTCCTTTTTCTCCTTTCTCGTTATTATATTTCCGGATTCGTCACCTTCTTTTATTGTAATTTCATTTTCTATAATCACTTCCGAAGGCCTTATTTCCCTCACTACTCCCGAAGGCCCTATCTTCGATTTATCCTTTATGATATACACCCTTCCGTCAGGCGCTTTTATCATTGCAATGCTTTCGTTGCCTTTTGTTATTATTCCTTTCAGACTAAGCGACCTGATCTGATACTGCTGAAGCCCCTCGAGCATAACTTCTCCCTCTTCGGTAAAAACCACTTTTTTCTTTTTCTCAAGATATGGCGGTTTGAAAGGGTCTCTTTTACCTTCGGGATTGTAAATGTATGACCTTCTCTCCTTTTCGGCATTGGCAATGACTTCATTGTTTTTCTGAGCCACATTGCCTGTTGAAATGTTCGCGGAGGCAGGCGCTTTTTGCGCGACCGCCTCTTCGGAAAAGGAAATTCCCGGCAACAGCAATAAAAGAAACGCCGGAAAAAAAAGGACAATATTTATTTTTATTTTATAATTCATAAAATCATTTCACTCAGGGTCTCGAAAAAATCTTTAAACTCAAACTTCCCTTGAGATACATTCCCTCATCGGTAAGCGAAGGTTCCGACAAGGATAGATTTTCAAGGTTCACGATTCTCTTCATTCTTCTTATATTATCGAGAAAAAGCGCAATATTTCTGTATGTGCCTTCAATATTCAAGGCTATCTTCATTTCACTGTAATAGGGACCCTTTGTAAGAATTCCGGGAGTAAAAGATTTCAGGCTCACTTTGAAGGATTTCCCAAGGTCAACGACAGAATTAAGAAGACTCGGAAGTTCGCTCGAGGGAGGAAGAATGTCCGCCTGAAGCTTGTATTGCGCGAGAAGTGTTTGTTCTTCGGCTTTGAATTTTTCAATTTCTCCCTTCATTCTCGTTATGGTTTCAAGCTTCGTGCCGAGCTTGTCCTTCTCCTGCACTGCAAGCTCGATGGAAGTACTGGTGGGGCTGAAGAAATAAAAATAATAGACAAGAATAATAGCCAATATGGTGCCGCCTAAAATGGCGTATTTCTGCCATTTGGGCATTACATACATAAAATCAAGTTTCAGCTCTACTGCCATTTTATTTCCCCGCCTGCTTTGTTTTAATGGTTAGGTCCTTGAGATTTGAATTGATCTTGAATTTATAAACGGAAACTCCTCCTTCAGGCGCCGCTTCGGAAATAGAAGGAAACGCACCCACCGTAAAATATCCGGAAGACTTGAGACGTTTATAAAAATCTGAGATTTCATAATATGATGACGCTTTACATTCAAAGTTCGATGAGCTTCCCGTAAAGCCTATTTTTTCAATCCATATGCCGGAGGGGATAATCTTCTGCATCTCATCGATATGCCTTATAAAAGTTACCTGAGAATCCGTGACTTTTTTAACAGCATCGAGTTTTGCCGCTATGGCCGTTTTTTTATCCTGAATAGTTTTATGAAGTGTTTCCACATCTTTCATTGAGTTGATTTTATCCTGAAGGTCAAGGACATCTTTTCTCGTTTTGCCGAGTTCGGCATTAAGGGATGAGTTATGGAAAAACAGCACCATTACCGAAACGAGTACGGTGGCAAAGAAGATAACGACTTCCTGAGTTGCCTGCGCCTGTTTAATCTCTCCTTCGATTGGGAGCAGATTTATTTTAATCACTGATTGTCTCCCACTTTTCTCATTGCCAGCCCCACGCCCACAGCGGCAAGGGGCGCGATTTCATTCAATTGTGCGATATCCACATCCTTAGATATTTTTATATTCTTGAATGGATTCATTATCTCGACTTCAATCTGTGACCTTTCGTGGAAAAATTCGTCTATTCCCTCAATTTTCGCGCAACCGCCGCTCAGATACACCTTGTTGACCTCTCCGAGTCCCGAAGTGTTCCTAAAGAAATCCATCGAACGGATAACCTCCTGGCAAACTTCTTCGGAAACGCCGTCAATTATCATTTTTATTTCACTGCTCTTTGTGCCATTGTCTTCCTGCCCCGTTTTAAGCCGTTCCGCCTTGTCAAATTCTACCTGCAATTCCTTCTGAATCGCCTCGGTATAATTTTTCCCTCCGAGGTTTATATCCCTTACGAAAACGGGAACGCGATTTTTTAGAATACTTATGTTGATTTTCGATGCACCGAGGTTCACGAGGGCAACTATTTTTTCAGGGTCATCCTCATAATTCATTTCATAGCAGTTTTCAACGGCAAACGAATCGATATCGACAAGCACCGGCTTCAGATTGCAGTTATTGAGGATATTCGAGTATTCATCGACCTGATCTTTCTTTGCGGCAACGAGGATTACATTCATTAAGCTTTCATCTTTTTCATCGGGCCCGATGATATGGAAATCTATATAAACTTCATCAACATCGAAGGGGATATATTGCTCCGCTTCAAGGAGTATCGTTTCCTTCAACTCTTCCTTGGGCATATTGTTCATTGTAATGTTTTTCACTATAACCGAATGGCCTGAAACCGCAGTGGATACATTGAGGTTTTTTATCTTGATATCGTCCACCAGTTCTTTTACCGTTTCCTGTACGGAAATGGAATCCATTACTGCACCGTCAACGATTGCATCGGCAATAAGAGTCCTGTATGCGAACTTTTCAAGGACTACGCCCTTGCTTGTGTCTTTAAGTTTAAAGACCTTAATCGCACTTGACCCAAAATCCACCCCTATGAGCTTTTTCGACATGTAAAGCATAGTTTCACCTTTTACACTATATTTGCCTGATTATATTGCTTATATTTAAAGTGTGTCAAGAATCTTTAAACGATAAAGGAATAAAAACCTTTAACAATAATCGGCAAAATCTTAAAAAAAATCTTACCTGTGCCTTCTGAGTTATTGAAAAAAATATCTATCTCTAATATCATTGCTGTCCGGAATATTGATAAAACAGATTTGATACAGTTTAACATTTTGATTTTATTGGATGTCACCACATTATAAAAAATGATTCAGTTTAAATAACCCTTTACTTCACCGCAAATTATCCAAATAATTATTTCTGTTTTGACGATTTAACAATTTATCAGTTTCTAATATTCGATAAAGGAGGCAAAAATGCAGGAAGTGAGGACAAACGATCTTTGGATGGTGTTCAAGATAATGGGTGAATTCGTCGAGGGTTTTGAAAAACTTTCGAAAATAGGCCCTGCCGTTTCCGTATTCGGAGGAGCAAGAATAAAAAAGGGCAGTAAATATTACAAACTCGCAGTTGATGTTACCGAATCCCTTTCAAAAGAGGGGTTTTCCATAATAACGGGAGGAGGACCCGGCATTATGGAAGCAGGCAACAGGGGGGCAAAAAAAGGACAAGGCACTTCCGTAGGGCTTAACATAAACCTTCCCTTTGAGCAGGTGCCGAATAAATATTCACAGATGAAGCTTGATTTTGACCACTTTTTCGCGCGCAAGGTTATGTTTGTCAAATATGCCATAGGTTACATAATATTTCCCGGCGGATTCGGAACCCTTGATGAGGCATTCGAAGCTCTTACACTAATTCAGACAGGTAAAATTTCCCATTTTCCCGTAATACTTATGGGAAAAAAATTCTGGTCAGGGCTTTTCAGATGGATAAAAAACAATATGCTTGCTGAAAAAACCATCGAAGAGGAAGACCTTGACCTTGTCCATATCACGGACAATCCCGCGGAAGTGATTAAAATAATAAAGAATTTTTACGAGCAGAAGGTCGCCGAAGAAGAAGAACCTGCGGCTATGGTAATCTGAAAGATTTTTCCCGCGTCGTATTCACTTAGTGAAATATTTTATTTTCTTCTAATGTTTGGGATGAGGCTTTTGTTTAATCTTACAGGTTTGATCGGTGCATATCTCCGCGCAAACTCCCGCCTTTACCCGAACACTCTTTGCCGGAATTCCCACATTTATGTGATAGTTTCTCACATCGCGCGTTACCAGTGACAATGCGCCAACCATCGCTTCTCTTCCGACCGTTACCCCTGAAAGTACAGTGGAATGATAGGTCAGTCGCACCCCGTCTTCGATGACTGTTTTATCCATTGACACATCTCCCTGATTGAGGATGGAATGGGAGTGTGAATAGATATTCACATAATCGGAAATGGACGCGCCGTTTCCTATTATAATTTCACCCCTGTCATCGAGAAGCACTTTTCGATGTATTACCACATCATCTCCCACGGATAGATTGTATCCGAATGAAAACTCCACATCGTGAAAAATCTTAAGATTTTTCCCGCATTTTTTAAATATTTTCGAAGCAAGGAGTCTTCTCAGTGGAAATCCTATGTGGCAGTTTCTTCCCGCGGGAGAACGGTCAAACATAGTCCAAAGCCAGATATAGGGCTTTATTTTTAAAAATTTTTTAATATCAATGTTGTCGTAATATTCGGGTTCGAGGGTAACATTAGCCGGGTCAAAGTTTGAAACAAGAGCTTTCACAGCAAGCGGTTGTTTCTTGTCGTTTATGATTTCCTCATAGCTTCTGTCTTCTCCGAGATATAGCTTTATAAGCGTATCACGGCATATAACAGACGGTTTTTCCTTCTTTTTCGATATTCTCGTTTCGAGCTCTGAAAGAAATGTGTCGTAGATTTTCTGAATCTTTCCCTCAACCTCTATATATCTTAAAGCTTTTTTCTCCTGTATGGTTTTATCAAGCTTTAATTTTTTAAGCACCATTGCTCTGTCTCCGATTTTTAAAGTTTATCTCACAATATAAATTTTCTTATCCCATCATTAAACCGGCAGGGGTTCGTCTTCTCTGAAAAGAAAGGTGGAAAGATATCTTTCTCCGAAATCGGGCAGTATCGCCACAACACGCTTGCCCTTGTTTTCCTTCCTTCTTGCAATCTCAATCGCGGCAAAGGCAATCGCACCTGACGAAATTCCCACGAAAATGCCTTCCTTTTTCGCAAGTGAGCGTGAAGTTTCCACAGCGTCCTTGAGTGATGTTTTAATAACCTCATTATAAATTTTTGTATCAAGTATCTCAGGCACAAATCCAGCGCCTATTCCCTGAATTTTGTGGGGACCCGGATTTCCTCCGGACAGGACAGGTGAAGTTTCGGGCTCAACTGCAACAATGTAAATATCTGATTTCTTCTCCTTGAGAAATCTTCCCGTACCGGTAAGAGTGCCGCCGGTGCCTACTCCGGAAACAAGAATATCAACCTTTCCGTCGGTATCCTTCCAGATTTCTGGCCCCGTGGTCCTGTAATGAATATCGGGGTTTGCGGGATTGTCGAATTGTCTCGGGATGAAGGATTTTTTCTGTTTTGCCGCAATTTCCTCAGCTTCGGATACTGCCCGCTTCATACCTTCCGCGCCCGGAGTCAAAACGATTTCAGCGCCAAGGGCTTTAAGGAGCATTCTTCTCTCAATTGACATCGAATCGGGCATTGTAAGAATGAGTTTATACCCCTTTGCCGCGCAGACAAAAGCAAGTCCTATTCCTGTATTTCCGCTCGTGCCCTCGACAATTACCGTATCGGCATCAATCAACCCCGCCTTTTCGCCTGCCTCTATCATACTTACACCTATTCGGTCCTTAACACTGCAGAAGGGATTAAATGCTTCGAGTTTCAAAAGAACTTCGCCTTCAACATTCTCCGCAACCCTTGAAAGGCGTACGAGAGGAGTATTTCCAACCAGTTCAGACATATTTCCCTTGATATTTTCCATTTGTACCTCCGTAATGTTTTTCTATATATTATTATTCTGCTAAGGTTTCTTTAATACAAAAATTAATATTTTGTCAATAAAGATATATATCGCCCTGTTTTGAAACTTTTTCTCAAAGCTCCCGTCTCAAGGCGGAATATTGATAAAACCTGCTAAGGCATTGATTAATTATGAAGGTTTGAATAAATATCCTTGCTCAAATCACACTGCGGAAATAGATAAAACATAATTATTATTAAAAAGGTCAGGAATTAAGCCCACAGATATGGCAACATTCTAAAAATAAAACCACGAAAGGACTGCTATTCCGAAGATAAGCCTGTAGATAACAAAGGGCAAATATGTCCTCACCTTTACATAGGCAATAAGATACTTGATGCTCAGGAAACCGAACAATCCGGCAGATACAATGCCTGCCAGAAGGGCAGTTGAAAATTCAGCCCTCAGAAGTTCCCCTGCTTCGAGAAAACCGGCACCTGCAATAATGGGGATTGAAAGCAGAAAAGAAAACCTTGCCGCTTCATCCCTTTTCATATTCAGAAGAAGCGCTGTTGAAATTGTTATCCCCGAGCGCGAGACACCGGGAATGACTGCAAGCGCCTGTGAAAGTCCGATGAGAAAAGCAAGGAGGAATGAAATTTTATCAACTGTCACAATAGATGATGACTTTCTGTCTGCAAAAAAAAGTACGACGCCAAGTGTTATCATTGAAACTGCCACAAGAGAGGGATTCCTGAAAACCGTTGCCGCTTTTTCCTCAAGAAGATACCCTGCGATTGCGCCCGGTACTGTGCCTAACAGGATGCACCAACCTAAACGGCTATCCGCTTCTTCAAATGGAGAAAGTTTTATGATTCCCGTTGAAAATGACACAATAATCCGGAAAATCTCTTTTCTGAAATAACAGAGGACTGCCACAAGGGTACCCATATGAAGCGCAACATCAAAGGCAAGTCCCTGGTCCTGCCAGTTGAATATTTTCGGAATCACCACAAGATGCGCTGAGCTTGAAATGGGAAGAAACTCGCCGAGACCCTGCACCGCACCGAGTATTATTGCCTGTATTATATCCAATTAATTATTGTCTTTTCTTTCTGAAATCTGATTTTACTTCCGCGAGTTTTTCAGGTGATACTATTATATCATAGGCAGTCATCGCAAGAAGCTTTGCCCCCTTTAAAAGTCCCCTGTCTCCTGAAGGCGAAACTGCCGCATCGCGAAATTCACCTGTATGAATTCCCGAAAGCCCTTCACCTATTTTTATGTTGGGGTGAATCGTTGGAACTATCTGGCTCAGATTTCCAATATCCGATGACCCCGTGCCCCTGACATCCGTAAGGTTTTCCGGCTCCTTTATAACTTTGAGATTCTCTCTGAAAATGTCTTCAAGGGCATAATTGTACTTCATTGGAAAATAAACTATCGGGTCTTCTTCGATTTTAATTCTGCAGCCCGCGCCTTTTCCCGCGGAGCGCGCGCAGTTTAAAATTTTTCTGTAAACCGACGGCAAAGTTTTTTTCTCCTTTGTCCTTACATAAAACCAGCAGGAGGCATAATCGGGAATAATATTCGGTTTCACTCCGCCGTCAGTAACAATGCCGTGCACCTTCACATCTTCCTTCAACTGCTGGCGAAGCGCGTTGATTGCGTTAAATGTGAGAATTACCGCATCAAGCGCGTTGACTCCTTCGTGGGGAGATGCCGCGGCATGCGCGGACTTGCCGTAGAAATGAAACTTCACCTGCCTGTTAGCAAGAAACTCGCTGTGTACTCTCGTTTTAATATCGGGATGAACCATCATCGCCGCGTCGATTCCCCTGAAAAAATTATTCTCTATCATCTTTATCTTTCCGCCACCGCCTTCTTCGGCAGGAGTGCCTATGACGGAAATCTTTGCAGCAATGTTATTTTCCTTTAGAAATGATTTTAAGGATGCCGCAGCACCGCAGCTTGCCGGCCCTATGATGTTATGTCCGCAACCGTGCCCTATGCCGGGAAGAGAATCATATTCCGCGATGAAAGCAACGGAAGGTTTTTTCCTTTTTTTTCCACCGGTTTCAGATACAGCAGAAAAAGCCGTAGGCAGTGAGCATACCCCTCTTTTTACCTTAAAACCCTTGCGGGCGAGATATTCGGAAAGCCACTTTGATGCCTTTTCTTCCTTAAAACCCATTTCAGGGTTCGCGTGTATTTTACGGCTTAGAGCTTTAAGCTCTTTTGAAAGCACGTCAACGGCACCGCCTAACCGTTCTTTATCTTTTTGCGCATCTCTCATCTTAAAAGATTAACCCTTTGGATAAAAAAATATAAGGAAAGTTATAACCGACTTAACGCTTCATATCCAGAGATTTTATATGTTTAGAAGAAAAGAACTTATATGGAAAATCCTGTATATTTTACTCAGTGGTCGTGACCGCATCCGCATTCATCGGAATGTTTTTCTTCGCCGTGCGAGTGGTCATCGTGTTCGTGGTCATGGCTTTCGTGTGAATGGTCCTCTCCGTTTCCGCCGTCGTGTGAATGCGCCTCGTGCCTGTGTTCTTCATTCTCCGAATGGTCATGATCATGGTCATCGTGATTGTGCGCCGAATGGTCGTGACCGCATCCGCATTCATCGGAATGTTTTTCTTCGCCGTGCGAGTGGT
>CAZJVM010000039.1:0-11835 GCA_964549305.1 uncultured bacterium | reverse complement strand
CATCGTGTTCGTGGTCATGATCATGTCCGCAGTCGCATTCATCGCCACATTCCTGCGCGTGTGTCTGAATTTCCTTCGCTTCGTCTTTTTTCTTCTTTCCGAATCTGAGCAGTCTCATACCGTTAAAGATAACTACAAGAGAAGTTCCCGTATCGGCAAGCACGGCAAGCCAGAGATTGGCAAGACCGGCAAAAACAAGAACAAAGAATACTGCTTTTACAATGAGAGAAAAGGCGATGTTTCCCTTTATTATTCCGAGCGCCTTTCTGCTCAGATTCATCGTATAGGCAATCTTGAGCATATCATCGGACATAAGGGCAATGTCTGCTGTTTCCAGTGCCGTATCGGTACCGGCAACGCCCATTGCTATTCCCACATCCGAGGCGGCTAGCGCCGGCGCGTCGTTTATTCCTTCGCCGACCATCGCGATTGATTTATGTTCTTTCTTAAGGTCAGTTATCACGGAAACCTTATCCTGAGGCATGAGTTGCGCTCTGTAATCGGTAATTCCAAGCTGTCCCGCGACTGCCCCGGCAGTCCTTTCATTGTCACCGGTGAGCATCACGATTTTTTTCATTCCCGCTTTTTTGAGCTCCGCAATCGCTTCGGCGCTGTCTTCTCTAATCATATCGCGAAGAGCAATTGCTCCCATCACTCCCTTGCCGTTGGCAACAAGAAGTACGGTTTTTCCTTCCGATTCAAGGCCGGAGACTTTCTTCTCCTCTTCGGCGCCTAATCCCGTCGATTTTCCCTCGATTAGCCGCCTGCTGCCGATATAAAACATCTTGCCATCAATCTCGGCTTCCATTCCCTGTCCCGTCAGGGCTTTTGATTTATCAGTCTTGTAAAGCGTCAAACCCATAAGTTCGGCTTCAATCTTTATTATCTTTCCAATCGGGTGCTCCGAGCGCTGTTCAATAGACGCGGCATATGTAAGTATCTGCGTGTCATCGGCGCCGTTAAAGGAAACAATATCCGTAATTCCCGCGTGTCCCTTCGTTAAAGTCCCCGTCTTGTCAAATGCAATTGCCCTGACTCTGCCCGCTTCTTCAAGATGTACACCTCCCTTGATCAACACTCCGTTTTTAGAAGCGTTGCCGATTGCCGAAACTATGGAAACGGGAGTGGAAATTACAAGCGCGCAGGGGCAGGCAATTACGAGAAGCATAAGCCCCTTGTAAAACCATGTGGCGAAATCCGCGCCGAAAAAAAGTGACGGAGTAAATACAATCAACAGCGCAAGTACAATAACCGCGGGTGTATAATATTTCGCGAAAGCGTCAATGAAAAGCTGTGAAGGCGCCTTCTGCGCCTGCGCTTCCTCAACAAGATGAATTATCTTCGAGAGAGTGGTTTCCTCGTATGGTTTCGTTATCTCAACCTCAAGAGAGCCTGAGCCGTTTATAGTGCCCGCGAAAACCTCGCCTCCTTCATGCTTTACGGCAGGAACCGACTCTCCTGTTATGGACGCTTCGTTCAATTCAGATTCTCCCCTTACGATTTTTCCGTCCATTGCAATCTTTTCTCCGGGAAGAATTATCATTATTTCTCCCACCTTCACCTCGGACACCGGCACGGAAACCTGACTTTCGCCGCGCTCGATTCTCGCTTCCTTCGGAGAAAGATCCATAAGATAACGAATGGAGTTTCTCGTCTTGTCCATAGTGTAGTTTTGAAGCACGTTACCGAGAGAAAAAAGAAATACGACCATTGCGCCTTCTTCCCACTCACCTATGGCAACCGCGCCTGCAATGGCAATGGTCATAAGAAAATTCATATCAACTGTCTTGTATCGCAGGGCGCTTATGCCCGCACGCGCCACATAGTAACCGCCAACAAGCATTGCCGCGGCGTAAAAACCTATTTCTCCAAGCTCAAATCCCGCAAAGCGCGCAACATAGGCAAGGAGAATCAAAAGTCCGCAGAAAACGGTGGTTACGGCTTTTCTGTCATTCTTTATCCACCCAACGACAGATGCCTTTTCAGCTGTTTCCTCTGAAAGTGGAAAAGCCGTATATCCCGCCCTGTCAACAAGATGCATAACCTTGTCTGCCATTCCCGCCTCTTCGCTGTATTTCACTGTCATTCTCGAAAGGTTGAAATCAACCCATGCCTCATCGACGCCTTCAAGGTTGCTTAATTGTTTTTCCAGTTTCATTGCGCAGTCGGCGCAGTCCATTCCGCGAATGTTAAAGGTCATTTTGCGCGACGAGATAGAATAACCGGCATCCTTTACACGATAGCCGAATGATTTTACCACTGAAATGATTTCCGAAAGAGAAACAGCGTCATGCCTGAATTCGACGTACATCTTCGACGCGGCATAATTTACCGAACACCAATCGATTCCGTCAAGTTTGCTCACAGCGCTCTCAAGCTTTGCCGCGCAGTCGGGGCAGTCAAGTCCTTCAAGCTCAACGGTGTCGTGCTTGAAACGCTCTTCAATTTCTACGCCTTCTTTTTTCACTATGTCGCGGAGAAAGTTCACTTCTATGAGATTCGGCTCATAAGCTATCTTAATATTCGATGACTCATCGATAAAAGAAACTTCCGAAACGCCCTTTACAACAGAAAGCTTTTTCTTGAGGCGTTTCTCGCATCTTTCGCAATCATTGCCGTTTATTGGATTTGCAATGACTTCATTTTTATTCGTTGCATCTCTCATAACCTTTATGCCTATCGTTTTTAAAGTTGATTATTTGAACAATTCCTCATGTTTTAAAAGAAAAAAAATTAATCGTGCTCTATATGTTTCAATCCCTCTTCAAAAAGATTCAACACGTGCTCATCGTCAAGGGAGTAATAGATTACCCTGCCTGAACGCCTGTTTTTTACCAAACGCATAGACCTTAAAATCCTGAGCTGGTGCGATATCGCCGAAGGACTCATTCCCAGAAGGCTCGAAATGTCGCAGACACAGAATTCCGCTAATGACAGGGCGTAGAGAATCTTTACTCTTGTGCCATCTCCCAATGCCCTGTAAAGCTCTGCAAGTTCAATCACATCACCGTCAACAAGCATCTTTTTTGACGCTTTCTCAACTTTCTCTCTGTCGATAATATGAGTGAGACACTGATTGTCTGATAAACTTGTCTCTTCCTTTTTTTTCGTCTTGTTACTCATTATTTACCTTTTAAACTAAATATGAACATATGTTCATACATCAAATCTATTTTGTCAAGAAAAATTATTGCTCAAAATAATATCCGCAGTTGTTTTCAACGTCGGCAAGGTCTTTTTCGTTAATGGGAAAAAGTGTGCAACTCAAAGGCCTTCCCTTGAAATAAATTCTGCACGATATGCCTTTGTCGCATTTTTTGAGAAGCAGGCATTTGAAACTCATCTCACAGCACCTTCCGCACTGAAGACAATGCCCCTGCCTTTTGTCAAGCTGTGCCTCTACATACTTTTTCCTGAAGCGCACCATAAAAAAACGGCGTATCGTGCCTTTAAAAATCCAGGCGCGCCTCAATGCTGACCCTCTATTAAAATCACTTTCAGTATTCATTATATATCAGTCCTTTTGATAAAAATTATCAATTTAAGCTTTTATGTAACTACCACACGATTATTTTGTCAAGACGCTGTAACACTTTTTGAGTTCCTTGCGCATTGTATCCACGAAATATATTCTTTTTCGAGACAATTAGGATAAACATATGCGTGGCGGTTAATATCGCGCCCGGAGGTTTCTTTTTTGAAAGTGCATTTATTTTGTTTGACAGAATTTTTTTTTAAACTAATATTCTAAGAGTTTAATTCAAAAATATATTTCCGGATTTTTTTTAAATAATTATCACATTTTAATTATGCTTTAATATCTTTTTGCGTCTCCATTGCGGGGGGATTATTCTATGAATCAGGGGCATGGAGAAAAATGCTTTGTTGCAGGGATTGATATAGGTTCGGTATCGGTCAATCTTGCACTTCTTAACGGCAACAGTAAAATCATCAAAACCCGTTACGTACGATTTCACAGCAACCCCCTTTCAGTGGCAAAGCAGGTCCTGCTGGAAGCTCTTGATGAAATTCCATCAGGTAAACTCGCCGTTGCCGCAACAGGCGCGGGCGGAAAACTCATCAGTAAAACTCTCGGCACCTTCTTCGTAAACGAAGTAATCGCGCAGGCAAAAGGGGCGGCATATCTCTACCCTCAGGCAAAAACCATCATTGAAATGGGCGGACAGGACTCAAAGTTCATTCTCACAGAAAACCACGCGGGACATAATAGCGTAAAAATAAAAGATTTTGCCACAAACACTATATGTGCCGCGGGCACAGGCTCATTTCTCGACCAGCAGGCAAACCGCCTCGGTATTTCCATAGAGGATGAATTTTCCGCTCTTGCCCTGAAGTCAGAAAAACCGCCTCGTATCGCGGGCAGATGCTCAGTCTTTGCAAAGAGCGATATGATTCACCTTCAGCAGATAGGCACGCCCGACTACGACATAGTCGCGGGACTATGCTACGCGGTTGCGAGAAACTTCAAGAGCAGTATCGCCCGTGGAAAGGAATTCATAACTCCCGTTGCATTTCAGGGAGGGGTCGCAAGCAACAAGGGAATGATAAAGGCGTTCAAAGACATTCTCGGACTCGGCGATGAGGAGTTTCTCGTAAACGAACATCACGGCGTATCAGGCGCAATAGGCGCGGGCTTATCGTTTTTGGAAGAAAAACCGGAGAAAATAATCACCGTTGATGCCTGCGACCTGAAAAAGCTCGATAAAAGCACCTCGTCGTCACGACCAAATACTATCGATCCGCTTAAAATCGAAAAAAGCCGCTACCTCCACAACCCCGGTTACAGCTATCCTCTCGACAAAAAGGCAAACGGCGGAAAAATTCGCGTCTATCTCGGAATAGATGTTGGCTCAATAAGCACAAATGTGGTTGCAATAGACAACGATGGCGAAGTTGTCGCCCGCCGCTACCTTATGACGGCAGGAAGGCCCATTGAAGCTATAAAACACGGACTCGATGAAATCGGAAGCGAAATCGCAGACCGGGTGGAAGTTGCCGCGGTGGGAACAACAGGTTCGGGAAGATATCTCACAGGAGACCTTGTGGGCGCGGACATTATCAGAAATGAAATAACGGCACAGGCAAATGCCGCCGCTGCAATCGACCCGGAGGTCGACACCATATTCGAAATAGGCGGACAGGACTCGAAATACATAAGTCTTTGCGAAGGAGTGGTCTCCGATTTTGAAATGAACAAGGTGTGCGCCGCGGGCACAGGTTCATTTCTTGAAGAGCAGGCGGAGAAACTCAATGTAAACATAAAAGAAGAATTCAGCAAAATAGCCCTCAACTCCGCCTCTCCCGTTAAGCTTGGCGAAAGATGCACCGTTTTCATAGAGTCGGACATTGTCCATCAGCAGCAGCAGGGCACGGCAGGTGAAGACATTGTTTCGGGGCTTTCCTATTCGATTGTCTATAATTACCTCAACAGAGTCGTGGGGAACAGAAAAATCGGCAACAAAATATTCTTTCAGGGAGGTGTGGCATACAACAAGGGAGTGCTTGCGGCATTTGAAAAGGTTGTGGGGAAAAAAATCACCGTACCGCCACACCACGATGTAACGGGCGCTATCGGAGTAGCCCTTCTCGCTAAGGAAAACTGCCCCGAAAAGAGCGCCTTCAAAGGATTTGACCTTTCAAAGAGAAAATACACCGTCAAGACCTTCGAGTGCAAGGACTGCGCGAATCTCTGTGAAATACGAATGATAACGATGGAAGGGGAAAAACCGCTCTTCTACGGGTCGAGATGCGAAAAATACGACATAGACAGAAAGAAGAAGAAATCATCTTACGCGGACTACTTCAAACTGCGCGAAGAATATCTGCTCAACCCGCAAATGAAAACAAAACCTTCCAAAAACGGAAAGCGCGTGGGAATTCCGAGAATACTCTACTTCTTCGAACTTTTCCCCATGTGGAAAGCGTTTTTCGAAGAGCTTGGCTACGAGGTGGTGCTTTCGGAAAAAACCAACAAATCAATCATCGAAAAGGGCGTGGAAAATGTCGCTGCCGAAACCTGCTTTCCCGTAAAGGTTGCACACGGACACGTACTCGACCTGCTCGAAAAAGATATAGATTATCTCTTCCTGCCGAGCATTATAAGCCTTTTCAGGGAAAATAAATCATTTGCCGAAAATCACACCTGCCCCTATGTGCAGGCATCTCCCTATATAATCAATTCCTCGCTGGGACTCGATTCGGGAAAGATAGACATACTTCAGCCGATTTTTCATCTTCAGGGAAACGACAGCCAAAGATTCAAGGCATTCAGGCAGATGGGAAAAGAGCTTGGCATACCGGCGGCACGCTACCTTCAGGCATACAGGGTTGCCGCGTACATACAAAACAAGTTTTATGAAAACCTCGATAGATTCGGAACAAAGTTTTTAAAGTCACTCTCGGAAGATGAAAAAGCCCTTGTAATCGTAAGCAGGCCCTATAACGGTTTCGATTCATCGATTAATCTCGGGCTTCCTGAAAAGTTGAACGCTCTCGGGATAAGAACGATACCAATGGATTTTCTGCCTCTCGGGGAAATAGACATTTCACCATATCATCCCAATATGTACTGGAAGTCGGGACAGCGGATTCTTTCGGCGGCACAGTATATAAGAAATCATCCGAATCTTTTCGCCGTTTACATAACCAATTTCGGCTGCGGACCCGATTCGTTTCTCAGTCACTTCTTCTCGGACATTATGAAGGGTAAACCCTTTCTCCAGATTGAAATCGACGAGCACAGCGCCGATGCCGGCGCGGTAACGCGGTGCGAGGCATTTCTTGACAGCCTGGAAAATTACCGCCAGGCAAAAAAATCGTCGATGCACGCAAGAAAACTGATTCTGAAACATATGAAAAACCGCAGACACACGATTTTCGTTCCCAATATGACAGACCATTCCTTCGCCATTAAAGCGGCTTTCAATTACAACAATGTGGACGCGGAGATTATCAGCGAGTCGGACGATATGACGGTTCAGCTTGGACGGGAGCATACATCGGGCAAGGAATGTTATCCCTGCATCCTCACCACAGGCGACCTTTTCAAGACAATAAAAAAGTCGGGGCTTCCTCCTGAAAAAATCGCCTTCTTTATGCCCTCTGCCGAAGGTCCCTGCCGTTTCGGGCAATATCATCAGTTTCAGCGCCTGCTTCTTGACGAAGAAGGGTATGAAGATGTGAAGATTTATTCCCTGGAGCCGGAAAAATCCTACAGCGACGATGTTTTCGGAAAAAAATTCGACCTTTTGGCCTGGAAGGGAATCGTCGCCATTGACATTCTGGAAAAAGCGGCAAGAAGGTCGCGCCCCTATGAAAATACAAAGGGGGAAACCGATGAAGTTTACGAACATTGCCTGAAGTATGTGTGTAATATAATAAAATGCAACGGCGACCTTGTTTCGGCTCTAAAGCACTGCAGAAAACTATTTACAGATATAGCCATATCGCGAAACGGAGGTAAGCCGAAAATCGGTATCGTCGGCGAAATCTATATCCGAAACAACCGCTTCGCGAACCAGAATCTGATAAAAAAGGTTGAAGAGTTTGGCGCCGAAGCATGGGTTGCGCCGCTGAGCGAATGGTTTCTCTATGCCAATTATGTCTATAAAAAAAGAAACCGCTTCAGGAAAAAATACACAGACCTTCTGAAGATTTCGGCAAAGGATAGGGTACAGAAGATGTATGAACACAAACTCTACGAGACATTTGACGGTTTCCTTGAAAACGGATGCGAACCCGATACGGAAATTCTTATCGGGCAAAGCAAAAAATATATGGACCCTTCCTTTGACGGTGAAGCAATTTTAAGCGTGGGCAAAGCCATCGATTACGGACAAAGAGGGCTCAACGGAATA
This sequence comes from uncultured bacterium, assembly GCA_964549305.1. Taxonomy (GTDB): domain Bacteria; phylum Schekmanbacteria; class GWA2-38-11; order GWA2-38-11; family J061; genus J061. Next base: position 3,958 of record CAZJVM010000039.1, on the reverse strand, counting down.
ATTAACGCCATCCCCTTTACCTGCCTTCCGGGCACTGTAGTAGCGGCAATCTCAAGAAAACTGGGCAAAGACCTGGGAAACATACCGTGGCTTAACATTGCCTATGACGGAATGGAAGACACGGGCACCGATAACCGCCTCGAGGCATTCGTATATCAGGCAAAGGAATTCAGGGGCAAATAAGGATTAAAGGGAAGACTCCTGCCCCGAGAGAGTGAAAACATATCTCTTCATGGAAAGGCATTTCAGTCTGTCGCTTACCACAGGACTTCTGAGATAAATTTCGCTTGCAGGATAAAAATACCAGATTATTTTGCCTTTTTTGATGTAAATCTCACCCCCTGAAATATAGCGCACCGTTTTTTCCGAAATATAAAAACTGACAAAGCTGTCAGTGCGGCATTTTCTGAAGGCCTTTGAAATTCTTTTGGAATATTCATCGATTTCTTTTTCCGTAAAAGCTTCAAACCCCTCACATTTAATCGACTTCATCATCCGCGCCACCGTTTCCCTGGAAATTTTCGCGGGATGCTCAAAAGGGGGCACCGCGTCATAAAGACTCGCACCCGAGATAAAAACCTCGCCGGAATCCTCGTCGTGATAGACCATTATTCTGGGCGCGCAGGCAACGAAAACGATAAGCAGTGTGACTGCCGTTATTTTTGCAAAAATATTCAAGCTTGCGCCTCCGTTAAACAAAGAAAAAAATGAAAGAGCGAATTTCATTCAAAAATATCCGCTATACATATAGTTTTTCAGCGCCAATGTCCATATCAAAGAGTTTCAAATACACGGGGAATGTGGTAACTTCACTATAGTTATTCGCAATCTTCACCACGGCTTTTTTGATTTGACATCACGGCGAGGAAAAGTGATATATAGCGGCTTAAAAATTCGCAACGCAATCTTCTATTTGAAGGAAAACAGTATAAATGAAAAAGGCAATTCTTCTTCTCGGGGACGGCACCGCTTTTGAGTGTGAAAGTTTCGGCGCCGGCGAGGAAAAAACAGGTGAAGTGGTTTTCAACACGAGCATGAGCGGTTATCAGGAAATTCTCACCGACCCTTCATATAACGGACAGATTGTCTGTCTGACTTATCCCCTTATCGGAAACTACGGAATCAACGAAGAAGATGTTGAATCAAGGAAAATATTCCTTTCGGGTCTCATAGTGAAAGAATGCTGTGATTATCCGAGCAATTTCCGCTCGACAAAAAGGCTTGACGACTATCTTAAGGAAAACGGCGTATCGGGAATTCACCATCTCGACACGCGCGCGCTCACAAAAAGGCTTCGCACCGAAGGCTCACAGCAGGGAATTATTTCAACTACTGATTTTGACAAAGAGAGTCTTATGAAAAAGCTCAAATCAGCCCCCGGCATCGTGGGAGAGGACCTTGTAAAGGATGTTACCTGTGCCGAGCCCTATTCGTGGGAAGAGGGAGAATGGAGTCTTGGAAAAGGATATGCACAGGCAGGTAAAGCGCCCGGCGGGGAAGTGTTTAAAATTGCCGCGATTGATTTGGGAATAAAATCGAATATTCTCAGAATGATGACTTCAAAAGGTCTCGTGGTTAAGGTTTTCCCTGCCAATGTGAAGCCGGAAGAGATTCTTGCCGAAGACCCCGACGGGGTCTTTCTCTCAAACGGTCCCGGCGACCCTGAGGGAGTGCCATACGCCATTAAAACGGTGGAACAACTTCTGGGGAAAAAACCGGTTTTTGGAATCTGTCTCGGACTTCAGATTCTGACGCTTGCCCTCGGGGGAAAAACTTATAAATTAAAATTCGGACATCACGGCGCAAACCATCCCGTAAAGGAACTTGCAACGGGAAAGGTGGAGATAACCTCACAGAACCACGGTTTTGCGGCGGATATCGACTCCCTTAAAAATGTTGAGCTTACACATTTAAATCTGAACGATGAAACCGTCGAAGGTTTCAGATGCAACGACATTCCCGCTTTCGCCGTTCAGTACCACCCCGAGGCATCACCGGGTCCCCACGATTCACGCTATCTTTTCGATAATTTCAGAAAGCTGATTCTGGAATGTAAAAAACAGGACAAATGATAGAAAAAGGTCCTTCCTACTCACTTCTAAAAGCTGTCGGCGTACCTCTTTTTAAAACCTATTTCAGACTGAGTTTCAGGGGACAGGAAAATATTCCCTCAGAAGGTCCCGTTCTTGTCGCGGCAAATCACGCAAGCTTCATTGACCCTCTTGTAATCGGCGCGGGAATAAAACGAAAAGTCGGCTTTATCATCATTGACACATTTTTTAACAAGCCGCTCATTAACTGGTTTTGCAAAAGCACCGAGTGCATCGCGGTTGCAGAAGAAATGGAAGGTCCGGGAAGTATGAAACAGGCAATCAGGTATTTGAAGCAGGGGAAAGTGCTCTGCATATTTCCCGAAGGGGGAAGGTCAAGGGACGGAAGACTTATGCCCGCGAAAAGCGGTGCAGGGATATTGGCATTGCTTACAGGCACACCGGTAATTCCCACGGCAGTGAAAGGTTCATTTACAGCATACGCGCCTCACCATTTAATTCCCCGTCCCAGGAAAATCGAGATTGCCTTCGGCGAAAAACTCACCTTTTCACTAAAAGAGGGCATTTCCAAAAAGGAACAGGCAAAAGAAGCAACAGACATCATAATGCAGAAGATAGAGGGACTGCTGGGATGAAAAAAGCAACGGCATCAATCTTTTATATTTTTCGGTTTACTGTGGTTATGCAAGATGTTTCAACAATTTATCAATAACAACACCGACTTCCCTTGAATACCATCCTTTCTTTATATATTTCGGATAGATGGGAAGGCGTCTTTTAAATCGGATATTTTGCGCGCTCATCATTTTTTCAAGCTCGCCCACTCTTGCCCACGGTTTTTCAGGATTAATCCTGTCTTCCGCCTCGCTGATTCCTCCGATATCGGACACACCGTATTTTACAAGTTTAGCGAAGTAAGGATTCAGATTTTGAGGGACCTGAACAGCAATGTCCGAATTTCCCCTTATATACTCTATCATTTCAACATAGTCATCAATGTTAAGAGGAACCGTTTTTTTAAGTTTTGATTGTTTGTTGGGAATGAAATTCTGAATAATAATTTCCTGCACCTGATCAAACCTTGAATGGCTTTCAATTATCTCCCTGAGAGATTCAACGCGGTCTTCACCCCTCTCGCCAAGTCCCACAAGAATCCCCGTTGTAAAGGGAATTTTCAACCTTCCCGCATCATCAAGCACCCTGAGTCGCTCTGAAGGATTCTTGCGCGGATGCATTTTGCGCGCAATTTCTTCACTCGTACTTTCGATCATAAGTCCCATCGATGCATTAACAACCTTCAGGCGTGAAAGCTCATCATAACTCAATACGCCAATATTCGTATGGGACAGCATCCCTGTCTTTAAAATCATACGACACACATTCGCGGCAAATCCCACAAAATCGGAATACCCCTTTTTCCGCAAAGCATCTGCTATTTCAGGACTCTCTTCAGGCCGTTCTCCTGACATAACGAGTATTTCGGTGCAATCACGCCCTTTTGCAAAGGAGAGGATTTTTCGCGCTTCATCGTCTTCTATCAGTTTCCCCTCATCATTCCTGAAACCGCAGTAAAGGCAATAATTGGCACAGAATTCAGTTAAAATAAGCGTGCACGACCGGGAGTATGTGACAATCTTTTCCATTTCAATTATTTATTATATTCATTCATACCTGTCCAAAATAGATTTTTCAAACTTTGTCTTTCCTTCGTAACCTTCTTTTTCTCCGTGGTGATTGCCTCCTGATGAACGTCAATTATTTTTCCCGGTATTTGTAAAAAAAATATAAGCTATTTTTCCTTACTCACCTCCTGATAAGAAATAATCTCATCAAAAGGCTAAGTTGGCAATCTTTCCACACAATTAACAAAAAAAACTACTCTTACGACCTTCTTCTTACTATGGAAA
>CAZJVM010000038.1:9164-24564 GCA_964549305.1 uncultured bacterium | reverse complement strand
TCCCTGTTGCCCGCGGAGTTAAATAATAGTGTTCCGTTGTCATCGAGAATAAAAAAATTTTCGCCTGGAGAGTTTTCAAAGGATTGGAAAATTGAAAGATCGATAAAATGCTCTATGTTTACTGCGAACACAAGATGATTATTCTGATGTGTTGTTATATTTTTTCTGCCTGCTGTTATGAGAAGAACAGGAGACAAGTGTTTTTTCGAAAATTCATTTTCGTTGACATATTTAAATGTAACTACACAAGCATAGTCAGACAAATTGCCTACTTTAATCAGTTTAGACAATGCTTCCCCGGGGTAGTAAGTGGGTTTAGATGTTGATGCACCGGCAATAATGTTTCCATTATCATTGCAGATGTAGATGTCGGATATAATGTTTTCAGATGCTAAGCTTTCATTTGTCTGTTCAAGCATTCGCCCCAATATCTTTGTTTCGATTTTTTCAATACTGCCGTGTTCGTTTATTTCGTGTTGAGTGTGGTCGATTACCTGAATAAGTTCTTTGTATGCATTGCGTATTGAGTCAACTGCAAACTTTACCTTGGACTTTTGTGCGATTTCGAACTGGACCAGCACAGCATTTTGATTTTTTTGGAAAAGATGGTAAGAAATAAAAACCGCAAACATAACAAAGAGTAAGGCAACTATAAATGCCGTAATATTCATTTTGTTATTAATCATTTTTCTCATACTCAGGAAGTCTATGCAAAATCCTTGCCAAGATTTGTAATTCTTTAAAAATATTGTTTATCAATGAGTTAGTTGTTTGAAAAACAATCAAAACAGTCAAAATATTAACGAAATACAAAAAACAAATCTCACAAATGACAAAATAAAAAAGATGTTAAAAAAATAGCGATTTAAGCGTCGGATTTTTAAGGACATTATGCGGTAATATATTTTAATAATATTTTTTCCCTTTGTAATCTTGAAAGTAATGATGAAAATATTTAATATTTGTATATGGGAATGTTGAAGTAAAATAATCTATGATGGGAGGAATCAGTGATGGAAGAAAAATTTAAAAGAATACTTGTTCCCGTAGATTTTTCAGACGGTTCGATAAATGCCTTTAAACTTGCAGGTTTTTTCGCGAAAGACAGAGATGCCAGTATAATACTTGCACACATAATATCCGAACCGCAGTTAACTGATCCGGTTTATTCTTCGGAATATTTTAGTCCCTCCACTGTTGCGGATTTGAAATCTGACTTGGAAGACAAAATCAGTGCGGATTATATTTCGGAAATAGAAAAAGAAATTGATATTAAAATAGTAATCAGGCGCGGATATCCGCCATCTGAGATAGTTTCTTTAATAGATGACGAAGGCGCTGATTTGATTATTATGGGTACCCACGGACGAAAAGGATTGACTCATCTGCTTTTGGGAAGCGTCACGGAGAAGATTATAAGAAATTCGAGGATTCCCGTAGTTACATTGAAAACTGACAACATCATTTCCTCCGAATCTTTGAGCATTAAGAAAATTCTCGTTCCATATGACTTTTCAGAGCTTTCCGAAAAATCATTCGAACTTGCCGAAAGAATCGCGTCTTTCTACGATGCTGAAATAGACCTCGTCTATGTGAATCAGCCAATAACATATTATCCCTATTATTTAAGCGAAAACTATTCTGAAGAGAATGTATTGGAGAGGATAGATAAAGAAATAAAGGGAAAGCTCGATTCAGTGGTAAAGACTTCATCAGATAATAAATGCAGGAAGAAAACATTTGTCGTAAGGGGCGAACCATACGAGGCAATACTGGGTTTGGCGGACGAAATGGCAAGTAACTTGATAATAATGGGGACTCACGGACGAAGCGGAATTGCCCATGTTGTCATAGGGTCTGTTGCAGAAAGAGTTATTCGCGCGTCTCACATTCCCGTTATAACGATAAGGTTTTAAATATTTTAAAGCCCTGTTTCCTATCTGAAGAGCGCTATTCCCGTTACCGCGCTTAAAAGCATAATAAGAGCCGGATTAATTTTTAACACAACCATAAGCAGAAAGCAGCACACCGCGATTATTCCTTCGGAGATGTTAGTTACGCTGGGTTTGAAAAGATTGAACGAAACGGCTGCGAGCATGCCTACAACGGCGGGCCTGATTCCTCCGAGCATACCCTTTACGCTTTTCAGATCTTTGAATTCCCAGAAGACAGCCGTAATAATGATCATTATGATAAGCGAGGGAAGTACCGTGCCAATCAGTCCCGCGATTACTCCCGGAATGCCTCCTATTTTATATCCCACATAGGTTGACAACTTCGTGGCAATTGGTCCCGGAAGAGTATTTCCTATGGCAAGAGCATCGATAAATTCTTTTTCCGTAAGCCAATTGTGCTGATGGACAACTTCTTCCTGAATCAAAGGAATGAATACCGGGCCACCGCCAAATCCCAATATGCCAATTTTTGTAAATGACAGAAGAAGGTCAAAAAAGTTTTTTATCATTGTATGCTCCTTATTGTTAAACTATTTTTATCTCGTCATTGAATATTGATTATGTAATGTCCATTTTTATATATTCTGATATTTTCATTATATTATATATGAGGTTCAACTATTAAAAAATCTCTCTTTTTTGGAAAAAATTATTATTGTCTGAAAGTGTTTTTAATTTAAATCAGTAAGGGAAGAGTTGCAAAAAGCACGCGGCGAATTGAACGCGCAGTAGACGCGGATTGACACTTTAAAAACACACGTGGCAGGCAGTTAAACAGAAGGGTGGAGATTACTGTAATTCCTGCAAAAGAAAATAGATTATAAGTATTGAAATTCGTAAAAAGAGCAATTTATCCCCTGAGAAGATATATTTCACAGGAGGTAAATTATTAAATGTTAAGTTCATTTCGCTATAATTCGATTATAAATCTTCGAACAAAAATTATGGAGGTTCGACTATGGTAAAGAAAAACTGCTGGGAAGTCAAAAAGTGTGGCAGAGAAGATGGCGGAGTAAATGCTGTTTCTCTTGGCGTATGTCCCGCGACAACTGACTATACAAGCGACGGGATTAACAGCGGCAAAAACGGCGGTCGCATATGTTGGGCGGTCACAGGCACTTTCTGCGGTGGTAAGGTGCAAGGTTCCTTTGCCCAGAAACAGATTTCCTGCATGGTTTGCGAAGTTTACAAAGAGGTAAAAAGGGAAGAAGGCAGTGATTTCAGGCTTTTGAAACCGGGGCAGATTTACAAAAAGACCGGTTAAAATATTTTTAAAAATCAAAATGTCTGTTGCCCACTGAAGTAACAATCATCACTTTTTCTGTTTTTGCCCATTCCAATAACTTTTGATTCTGACAATTAACCCATTCCTTTTTCATCAATTCGATCAAGATTATTTGCTTTAATGCTTCAAATTTGTATAAGGTAAATAAAAATTTGTAATCATTCTTTTAAAACTATGAGTAGAAAAAATCTTCTTGATGTAGCCATAGTAGGTGCCGGTCCCTGCGGATTAATGGCGGCAAGGAAACTCTCTGATATGGGATTTTCTGTTGTCGTTTACGACCGGAAACCGCGTGCTGTTTTTTTCAATCCCGGAATAATGGAAATGCTTTCTCTGCAACCGAATAAAATCACCGAGGATTCGGAAAATATTCATTTTACGGAAAGCGGATTCAGCATAGGCAGAGAGCATATTAAAAACAGTATTTACGGTTTTGCCACATATTCACCGGGCAAACATTCCCTTGTTTTAAGGTCGATACATCCCACTAACTACAGAATCGATTACAAGGCGTGGATTGAGAAACTTGAAAAAGAGGCATTGGAAAGCGGTGCTGTGATTCATTACGGGAAGGAAATGACAGGTTTTATTTCAAACAAAAGAATTACGGGGATTACCATTGAAGACAAACAGGGTAATTCGTCGGAAGTCCTTGCGCGTCACATTGTCGCGGCAGACGGCATAAGGTCTAAACTTTCAGGTTATGCCCATGTAAATCGGGAATTGTGGGGAGTGCATCGCATAGTGGGACAACGTCTCAGAGACTTCGATATATCGCAGACAGGAAAGGATATATTTTTTAACCCGCAGTTTCATAATATGTATCTCAACAAAAAATTTTCGGGGCCTAACACTCTTGCCATAACCGCTTATCTCGGAGATGGTGAAATGTATGTAATTGCCGTGGCGCAGGATACGGCGATGCGCGACCATTCTTCGGGAAGTCCCGTAGGCATATTCAATAATTTTCTCTCTTTTTTAAGCAATTACGATGCCTGCGCGCCTGCATTTCAAAAGGCTTCGCCGGGCGACGGATTCGGATATTATCTTCCCGTGAACTCTCCCATTGCCGAAGTTTTCTCTGTTGAAGGAGTGTCTTTTCTCGGGGATACGGCATTTACAATTGAAACGCAATGGACAGGCGCAATGGCAGTTGCCGCAAAGGCATCCGAAACTATCGAAGCAATCCTTACGGGAAAGAGAAGCGATGAAAAGATAAAGGAATATAATGATTGGTGGGGAAAATTCGTAGTTAACGCGAAACGTCAATATGAGTTTTCCACATTTATGCACTCCCTCGAAGAGGATGAGTTGAATGAGCTTTTTTCCTATTTTAGCGAAGAGATTGTTATCGAGCATCTCGAAGGATGTGATGACGAATTTGGCACACCAAATGAATTTATTAAAAATATGAACGCGCGCCTTCTTGAGATAAATGTTGACGAGATAAAATCACAAAAGGTAAAGATGCTGATGTCAATGTTGAAACAGAGAGCAGTCGAGGGGGAATTGTGAGTAATAACAAAAAAGAACCGCTCTTTAATGAATCAAAATGCGTTTTGTGTTTGAGCTGTATTGATGTTTGCAAGTATAACGCGGTGCGCCTCATCGAGGAAAAAATTAAAATTAACGGCGACAATTGCACCTATTGCCTTGACTGCGTGAATTCCTGCCCCTGTGATGCCATCACCGAAAGCTAAAGAGTGTGCATTTTATTGAAAAATACAAGTGATGCCGCGCCTATGAGACAGGAATCATAGCGAAATACCGGTTTCAAAAGTTTTATCTTTCTTAACTTCTCTTCGTATGTATATTCATTGATGTATTTTTTTATGAGGCGAAACATAAGCGCGTTATCCGTCATAACTCCTCCGCCGATTACTATCGTTTCCATATCGAGAATATTGATTACGTAGGAAAGCGCCCTCGCGACTGCCGATGCGCTTTCATCGATAATCAGGCCCGCGCCTTTATCTTTGTTGTTTGCCGCCTTGATTATTGCTTCTGTGGAAAGATTGCCGGCGTGCAAAGAAGTCGCTTTTCGAAATGCGGGGGATTTGATTCTGTTTTTAGTCCTTTTCAGGATTGCGGGTCCACTTGCAATTGCCTCGAGGCATCCCTTTTTGCCGCAACCGCATTTCAGTCTGCTTCCGCTGATTTTTATGTGCCCGATTTCTCCCGCAAGCCCGCTTTTTCCTGTTACCGGTTTTCCGTTTATGACAAGGGCACCTCCGATTCCCGTGCTTATTGTAATCCAGAAAAAAGAGTCGTCTTTTTTGCCGTGCCCGAGCATCAATTCGGCAACTGCCGCGGCATTGATGTCGTTAGCGATGAATGTTTTAATGTTGAAAAGTTTTTCGAAGTCTCTTTTGATGTAGAAATTCCTTATCTTCCAGTTTGGAGCGTAAATGAGCTGTTTGCCTTCGCGGTCAACCATTCCGGGCAGGGATATGCCTAATCCGGTTGTGTCGCGTATATTCAGAGATAATTCGGCGCACATTTCTTCAAGAAGTTTTGCCGCTTGGCTGACGAGATTTTTTTTTCTTAGGTCTTTGGGGGTTTCGATGCGCCTTTTAGAAATTATTTTGCCCTTTATATCGATTAAGCCGGCAAGAATTTTAGTGCCTCCGTAATCTATTGCCGCTGCTATTGAATTCTTTTTTAAGTTGCGGTTTTTCATAATTAAAAAATATAATCGATGAAGGAAATAAGAAAGCCCTGATTTATTCAAATAACAGAGCATAATGTCACTGTCAAGAGAAGGTAATGAGTAGAGAAACTACTACAAATGATTACAGACTAAAAATCGCGTTGGTCGCATTACTTTGCGTCACCTTGAGGATAATAGTTTTTTTGCTTACTGATAATGTTGAAGGCGATGGCGCCGTAAGAGTCTATGAAACTTACAGATGGATGGATTCACCCCACTTCATTACAGGCGGTGTTTGGCTTCCGATGAATTATTATCTTACGGCTTTATTCCTTTGGATATGGAACAACCCTTTAGTGACTCCCAGAATTCTCAGTCTCTTTGCAGGAGTTTTAACACTATTTCCCTTTTGCGCTGTTGTGAAAAATTATTTCGGAGAAAAATCAGCCATAATCTCGGGGATTATTTTTTCCTTTTACATTACCCATATGGTTTACTCGGTGCTTGGTCTCGCGGAAGCACCTTTTCTTCTTTTTGTGTTTACGTCATTTTATTTTCTTTCTCTTACCCTTAATAAAGAAAAGCATTTTTGGCGTTTTCTGTTTTTGAGCATAATATTTTTTATCTTCGCGGAAATGACGCGCATCGAATCGTGGCTTTTAATACCTTTTTTCGCATTATTTCTTTACCTCAGGAATTTGAAGAAAGGCGCGTTTTATTTCATTCTGTTTGCGTCGGCGTTCCCCCTCTTTTGGCTTTTAGGTTGTTATCTTGATACAGGAGACTTCCTTCCTCTTGCAAGCGCGAATATCAACCCCGAAAACCTTGCCTACTGGACAACTGCAAAAAAAATATATGCCTATCCCTATATTCTGCTTAAATTCATCACTCCTCTTATTCTTTTATTTTCTCTTGCGGGACTTGTTAAAAATTTTATGGCGAAGGAAAAATATGAAGCGGGTATTTGTTTTCTCGTGCAGTTATCATTTCTTGTATCAATAACTGTCTTTGGCACAAATGCCGCGCCAAAACCAAGATACACGCTTCTTTCCTCTCTTTTTCTGATTCCATATTTTTATGACGGGTTTAAAGTTTTTCTGAGTATAATCAAATCAGAGAGGATTCTTGCTTTACTTACAATTGCCGCCTATTTAGTGACGACATTTTCCGTAATAAATTATGGAACTCAGGTTATTTTTCCTGTTTTTGAAGATGAGGGAAAGAGGATTGTGAAATGGATTGATGATAATGGCTTGAAAAATGAGAAAATTTTGTTCGGCAAATGCAGAGGAGGTGATCCTAATATTGCCCTTCGTGCCGGAATGTCCTGGAGAAACGCCGATTGGATTCTTGGATATCCCGATTACAAGATTTTTTCTCTCAGAAAGATATATCCTTATTCGGAAGAAAATTTTGTAAAATATCTTTTGAACGAGCGACCCTCTTCAGTTATCACGTCATATCCAACTTTTTTATATAATATTGAAAAAATTATCCGAAAAAATGAGAGTTTAATGAGAAAAATAGCGTGCATGAGTTCTGAGCGTATTGCGGGAAGTTATTTTCGTCTTGAACTGTCTTATAATCCTTTGGACGAATGAGCAATAGACAGCCAAAGGTTTCTTGAAGGAGAAGACAGACTGTGTTTAAATCAACTGTAAAAGCGTAGTATGGGAGATTATAGTAATTCGTGAACGGCAACCAATTATCAGAGGGTAAAAAACTTACGGTCGTAATTCCCCTTTATAATGAAGAGGGGAGCATACCGGAACTTTATGAAAGACTGACAGAAGCGCTTTTGAAGCTGAAAACGGAGTATGAAATTATCTTTGTGGATGACGGAAGCTCCGATTCATCGTTTTCGAAGCTTCGTGAAATTCACGAGCGGGATAATGCCGTAACGGTTATCACTTTAAGGAGAAATGTTGGCAAGGCGTGGGCGCTTTCTGTGGGATTCAATGCCGCATCGGGAGATATAGTATTTACTATGGACGCGGACCTTCAGGATGAACCTTCGGAGATACCGCTTTTTTTAAAAAAACTGGATGAGGGTTACGACCTTGTTTCGGGATGGAAGAAAAAAAGAAACGACCCTTTTACAAAAGTGATTCCTTCAAAAATATTTAATCGAGTTATTTCCTTGGTAACCGGTATAGCGCTTCACGACTTCAACTGCGGATTCAAGGCGTATAAGAGGGAAGTAATTGACAGTATTTCCATATACGGAGAGTTGCACAGATATATTCCCGTCCTCGCGGCAAGACTGGGATTCAGGTGTGGTGAGGTAGTGGTCAAACACAACTCGAGGAAGTTCGGTTCATCAAAGTATGGGTTGGAAAGATTTACAAGGGGGTTTCTTGATATGCTTACGGTTGTGCTTCTTACAAGATACCGTTGGAAACCTCTTCATTTTTTCGGGGGCATAGGACTTCTCGTTTCAGGTGCCGGATTAGTTATCAACCTTATCCTTTTAATAAGGCACGTACTATTTCTCATTTATGATGTAAAAGTATGGGAGTTGAGGGACAGACCGCTTTTGTCTCTCGGTGTGCTTCTTATTATAGTGGGAATCCAGTTTATTTCCATGGGACTTCTTGCAGAGGTGATGACCGTTAAAAATTCAAAAGATATGAATGAAAGCGGAGATAATTTCGTAAAGGAAGTGCTGAAGAAAAATCCTTAAAGGCATATATTATCCCTTCATTATTTGCTTCCTGTCGGCGGTCATATCATCATCCGGATTATAAATATTTAATTTTTAGATAAAAGAGTTTATCATCAGTCATATGGATGAAAAAACAGGTAAAATCCTGCCCGATTATTTGTGTGCCAGGTGCGGTACTTGCGAAGGAGTTTGCCCTGAGAAAATTATAGTCGAAGACAGGAATGGATTTCCTTTCGTATGGGATAAAGCGAAATGTACCGGATGCGGACTTTGTAAAAGGGTCTGTCCCGGAAAATATGTGGAGTTTCCTTTGCCGGAAGAAGAACGGGAATTTCTTCACAATCCTCTAATCGGTTATTATCATTCGATAATGTCCGCTAAATCAAAAGATACCTCTCACAGGGAAAATTCATCATCAGGAGGCGCGGTTTCATCCCTTCTGAAATATCTTCTGAAATCCAATGAAGTGGATGCCGTATTCACAGTGGGTATGAATAAGGAATACCCTTATGATGCCTATCCGGTACTCGCAAAAACTGTTGAAGATATCGACGCGGGCAGGCAATCGAAATATCAGCCCGTTATGGTAAACCGCCTTTTGCAGGAGATAGGTGATTGTGAAAAGATTGCTGTTGCGGGACTTCCCTGCCATATGCACGGTATCAGAAAAGCGGAAAAGGAGATAAAGAGTTTAAGGGAAAAAATTTATCTTCGCGTAGGTCTTTTTTGCGGTTTTAATATGGAGAGAGGCGCAACGGATTTTTTGGTTCGAAAGATGGGAATGGGGAAAAGGCCCTTAAAAGATATCAGATACCGCGCGGGAAATTGGCCCGGAGGATTTCTCATAGAGGATAAGGAAGGAAGAAAAAGGTTTACGGCAAAGGAGGATTACAGTCTTCTTAATTATTTATATCTTCCCCATCGCTGTTCCACATGCCCGGACTATTCAGCCGAGATGTCCGACATATCATTCGGTGACGCGTGGTATAAAAAAGGAGAGGGAGGATGGAATTCGGTTATAATAAGAAACAAAAAGGCGAAAAATCTTCTTCATAAAACCGGATTGATTCTTGAAGACGCAGACGCTGAAATGATAATCGATTCTCATCATTTTGTAATTGATTTTAAAAAAAGAGGCGCGGTAAGAAGAATAATGCTGTCAGGGGAAACATTTCCAAAATTCGTGAATTATCCGCGGGTTCTTGAAGATGCCGCAACTATCCCGTTTGACAGGACTTTTTTCCGCCTTTACAGATTGCGGGGGTTGATTAGAGGAATCTTCAAATATCTTCCCTTATTTATCTTTACGGTTTCGTCAAGAGTGCTTAGGAGAAAGAAAATTGGATAAGGATCCGGGCAGGATAATATATCTGAACAGCGTGTTGAGCCAGGCATACAGGCTTCTCGGTTTGGCTGACAGGAATACCCTCTCTGATACATATGGATGTTTTGACAGGCAATACTGGCATTACAATACTTGCGATACTCCCGCGTCAAGGTGTCAGGAAAGCTGTCTCACTTTACTTTGGCTATATCTTGCAAAGAGCGAATCAAATCCTTTCAAAAATAATAAATCAATATTTGACGCGAGCAGAGGGGCAGTTGATTTTTGGAAAAAAATTCAAAACGGCAACGGCTCGTTCAATGAATGGTATCCAAATGAAAGCAGTTTCGTCGCGTCGGCATTCACTCTTTATGCTGTGTCGGAGCATTCCCTGCTATTGAAAAAGCACCTGAATATTAAAGAATGGCCTGAAAAGGAAATTCTCAGGACTGCCAGGTTTCTAATGGACAAGGACGAGGGAAGGGTGCTTAATCAGCAATCAGGCGCGGCAATCGCTCTTTACAATGTTTATCTTCTTAGCGGAAACGAAATTTATAAAGATGCGTCGCAAGAGAAGATAAAATTTATATGCGCCAGGCAGAAGAGCGAGGGATGGTTTGATGAATACGGCGGTCCAGATATAGGTTATCTTTCCCTGATGATTGACTACCTGTGTAAATATTATCAAAAAAATCCATCAGATGAACTTTCAGCAACGATTGAAAAAGCCGTTGGATTTATTTCGCATTTCTTCTTTCCGGACTTTTCATCAGGCGGAGTATTTGCCAGCAGAAACACGGAATACATTATTCCTCACGGTTTCGAGATATTTTCATCACTCAACTCGAAGGCATCGGCAATAGCAAGGTTTGTGAGAAAGTCTGTTGAGAGAAAATCAATGGTACTTCTTCAAAATTTTGATGACAGGTATCTTTCATATATCGCATATACTTATCTTCAGGCATTCGCCGAAGACGGGCAATACGTTTCGCCGTCTTTGATGCCCTGCGACGAATATTTCGACAGGTTTTATGAGGATTGCGGGATATACATTCACAGCAACAAGTCATATTATCTTGTTTCGAATTTAAAAAAAGGCGGAGCTTTTAAAGCGGTTTTCAGAAAAAACGGCAGAAATGTCACAGACAGCGGAATTATGGGAATAGACGTTAACGGCAAACCTTTTTCTTCGGGAGTATTGAACAAATCTTATTCAGTTAACTGTGAAAGCCAAAGCGCGCAAAGCGAAGGAATATGCAGATTGCTGAAAAATAATGTAATGAACCCCGGCAAAAATATTCTGCTTCGCCTTTTTCAACTTACTGCGGGAAAAAGCGAAAAGACAGGGCTCTTTATGAAGGAGAAACTGAGAGACATTCTTATAACAAGCTTCAAAGAATCGGACGTAGGTTTCAGGAGAAAAATCACAGCGCGAGACGATTCCCTGCTCATAGATGATGAGATATCAAATCCCGGAAAGATAGAATATCTTTTGTTTGAAGAAAAGTCATCTGACATATACGTGCCGTCTTCACGCTATTTTATTGAAGGCGACCTTATGGTGAAACCCTTTAAAATCGATAAATCGCAACTTCTTGCGAAATTGCCATCTTCGGGAAAAGCGATGATAAAAAGGAAATACGGCAATGAAGGCAATTTAATGGAACTTTCCGTAAACGGTGAAAAAATATCTCCGTAGAAGACAGACGCCTACTTATAATTGCGCGAAGCAAGTTTGATGGAATTCAATTCTTCCATAAAAGCGGTAAAACGAATAATGTAATCGTTAACCGCCCTGTTCTGTCCTTTGATTTTCTCGTTCAGTTTCTTTATCTTTGACATATGCTCCATCCCTTTTTTGGAAAGCGACTGCAGAAAACTCGTCACTTCTTCGAAAGTGGATTCGCCTGAAACTAGTTTTTTCGAGAGATTTTTGAAAAATATTCGTGAAGAATGCGCGGCGTAAAATTCCTTTATTTCCCTGTTTATAGATTTTTCCGTTTCATCCCTTACAGAAAGGGCGTAAGCATTGCCTTCGGCGTATAATTTTACATTTTTCAGATGCAGAATATGGAAGTCAGACTGAACTTGAAATACTATATTTATCTTTCCGCTTTCCGCGGGGACATAGAAATTTCTTGATATTACAGTTTTTTCCCGCGCTTCTCTCAATTCTTCCATGTTGAGTCCGCGGTTTTTTATCAGTTTTCCTTCATAGTCGGTTATAAGCGCCCCGACAGTAATATCGGGAAGGCTTTTTCGGGATAAAAATCTTGCCGCGGAATAAAGAAGACAATAGAACTTCGAAATATAAGTATCACGCTTCTCTTTCTTTTCTTCTGTTGTATATTCAATATCAATTCTGTAATCCGTTTTTCTCACTTTTGGAATTGCCCCAAGCCGGAAGGTTGATTTATCCGATGATTTTTCATTTTCGATTTTAACTCCGCTTATGTAAGGTGATGTGTCATCGTATTCAAACTCTGTGTTCTTTTGTGGTGAGATATTTTTTAAAAGATTGTTTTCATCTGAAGGTTCAATGTAAAAACTTCCGAGAGATTGCGATGAATATCCCGCAAGTATGAGTTTCGCGGCGATTATGCTGTTTTGTGTACCTGCCTGAATTACAATTGTTTCTTGAGGCGAAAGGGAAAGATTGACTATTTTCTTTTTCCCTATTGATTTGAACTTTTTCACAGCGCCTGAAATAATATCATAACAGTAAAGAGGTTCGGTCTTCCCCTTATCAAACAACGTGCTGTCAGTCCC
Source organism: uncultured bacterium (assembly GCA_964549305.1). Lineage (GTDB taxonomy): Bacteria > Schekmanbacteria > GWA2-38-11 > GWA2-38-11 > J061 > J061. The sequence goes on along the minus strand of CAZJVM010000038.1, from coordinate 11,916 downwards.
GAAGGCGAATGAAATCTCCTTTTTTGTGGGATTGTATATTGTAAAAAACAACAGGTCACCGGGATTTCCGTATCTTTCCACGTTCAGGGACGGATGCGACGATGAAGCATATGTGATTGGTTTCCAACCTGCCGAAGAAATCAGTTTTATGAGAGGAATATATTTTTTGTAGAAAGGGCGAAGTCTTTCGTAATCGGAAGGTTTTTTGAAGGGAAGCGCGCCCGGATAGACAGCAAAGGCAAGGCATTTCATAAATCTTTTTTCAATTTCCTTTTGTGAAAGACCTCCTTCAACGAGTCCCCTATCTATGAATGAAAGGGTTTTTTCCGATGCAATTGCCCTGAGGTAATGAAAATTCTCAATCGGTTGGTCAGTTGAGTATTCCCCCGCGCCGAGTATATCAATAAGCCCGTAATAAAATGTATGAGCAGGATACCAGGTGTTTGCAAGGACAAGAGAGTCGTGCTGTTTTGTTATCGATGCAATTTCAGAATATAACTCATAAGAGGGAAATACGCCCAGCAATACCGGTTTCCCTGTTTCATAACTGAAAGTAAGCGGTATATCGGAATAAGGAAAATGCTCTTTGTGATAATCTTCCTTTATCGCCCACCATGCCGGGACTACAGAATCAATATATTCTCCTTCCATTGAATCGTTGTCACTTTCGGCACTCTCCTGCCTGAATGAAACTCTTTCGGTTACAAGCTTTCCGTATGGAAGTTCGGGGTCGGGATTGGTAACCATATAGGGTTTATAATGGCCGATATAATATCTTCCATACTCATCCTTCATTGCCGATTCTATCGCGGCAGACGCAAAGTTCTTTTCGCCGTCAGCGGTTTTAAAAACTTTCCCCTTTGTAAATGAAGGCGACTCCACTTTCTTTAATATCTCCTCATAGGGGACATCCTCTGGAATTCTATTCCGGGAAGAGGGATTTTTCCACGGGATGCCTATTCCGTAAGGTTCCTGATAATGAAAGGAATCGATTCCGTAATATCTGTCAAAATAAAGGGATTTATCCGGTGTGGTATCAAACATGAATCCGAAGTCCTGCGGAATATAAATATTTTTTGGGTCAAGCCAGGCAAACCATATACCTTCCTTTGTATTCCTTTTTACAAAGGCATCCGGATAAATTGAATAGAATATATCCGCCGATTCCCTTAACCCCCATTTGGAATCCTGTCCGTAGATAATGAATGAGAATGACGCGGAAGATGGAAATTTCGCTGTATCTTCACTCATTCCAAGGTCAAATTCTATAAAATATCCGTCTTTGGAAGAATATCCCGTGCGGAATATTCTTGGATTCATTGGCGGTATGGCATAGGCAATTCCCTTTCTGTATCTTGAAATCAAGGAAAAAGGGTAAAGGGAAAAAAACCTCTCCCTGCCAAGTTTATGAGTATTTGAATAGATTTCATTGCCTTCAATCTTTCTTGTCGCGGATAAAGTGTCATGCCATATCAGGTTATCCGCGATTACAGGCAACGAGAATCTGATTATTGCGGCAGCATCTTTTTCACCGGCAGAAGTCAACGTACCCCGGCACAAAATGAATGAATCCTTTGCCGAAAAGGACGCGGAAAGTTCAAAGTCCGGAGTATTTGCGAAAAATTCCGCTCTATCGTCGTCAAAGGATATTTTGCCGTTTTTTACCTTTTTAAAAAATCTCTCTCCGATTCCATAGGCGGACAATTGCGTGCAGGAAAAAATATCCAATCCTTTTGAAGGGCGGATTGAAAGGGAGATAAACCTGCATCGGGGGGAAGGCGTAAATGAAAATCTTTTTTTTGCGGGAATGTCTCCTGCCGACTCCCGCGTATTGAATCTGAATGATACAGGAGTAATATCTTTTATCTCGTTTCTGTTCTCATCGAATTGGGAAACTGCAATCAGTGTAAATGATTTTACGCTTCCTCTAGATAACCCTTCCATATCTATATTTATTTTTGCCGCGTCTTTTATTTCTATGTATGAAGAAAACAGCGTGTTGTCTTTTAAGGTCAATTCACTAATAAGCGCGCTCATACCGGCTTTATTTATTTTCCATTTATTAGCGTGAAAGAATAAGGGGTGCGCCTTGTCGGCAAAAAGAACGGAATCACCACGGGTCATTTTTTTTATGCTGAAGAGAGGGGAGTCTTCGCAGGGAATTTGTTCGCCCCTGACGCTTATGTGCGAAATGATGCCGGAATCTGATAATGAGATTGAAATGCTTCCTGCCTCAAGATGTATGGCATTCGCCTTGGAAATGAAGACATCCGCGAAAAATAAAAGAGAAAGAATGATAATAAAACGCAGGTGATAAAGCTTTATTTTTGTTTTCAAAGATTTGCCTTTTTTAAATTTATAAGAAATTATTAACCAAACAATTTACATTCTCAGATATATTTTTTTACATTATATTTATATTATAACTCACAAAAATAGCTATTCACATTCCCGTATTTAAAGTTACAACTTTTAATGAAGGAGGTAGCGCTCATGTATGATTCCGGATCAACATTAGAAAAAACCAACCTCAATATTTGTATTCTTCCACTGCTGATAGCTTTCATTGCATTTACTCTTCTTTTAACCCCCGCATACTGCGAAGATATGATGTCGGGAATGAAAGGAATGTCTTCGCAAGGCAAGATGGATATGCAGGGGATGAAGATGGACGAAGGCGCCATGAAGGATATGGATATGAAGGATATGGATATGAAGAAGGGCATGTCCGGAATGGGAATGATGATGAACA
>CAZJVM010000038.1:5797-9064 GCA_964549305.1 uncultured bacterium | reverse complement strand
ATGAAGGATATGGATATGAAGAAGGGCATGTCCGGAATGGGAATGATGATGAACAAGGAGATGATAGAAGAATTGAAAAAGGCAATTCCCTCCCTTAGAAAGAAAAGCGACGAAGAAATAAAGCTCGGAATGGCAATGATGCCAAAAAATTATGAATGGTATGTGAGCGATAAAGACCTTAAAGGGAAAATCGGCGTTCTCCTTGTAGGGCACGGAGGAGGAAAGGTGTGGGATGAGGTGCTCAAAAAATCGATAGAACATATTGCCGCGGTTTTTCCAACGGCAATCGGTTTCGGTATGTGTATGATGAGTTCGTCTCATATGCAGTCTGCCGTAAATGACCTTGAAAATGCCGGCGCGGACACAATAGTTGTCATACCGACTGCGCTGACAAATCATACATCTCTTAAAAGGCAGTGGGATTACATATTCGGAGTTAGCGATAAAGCCGCCTATGTGGCGGTGCCTCAGGTAAAGAGTAAGGCAAAAATCATTATGGCGGATGTTATGAACGACGATCCTCTCGTGGGAGAAATTTTGATTGACCACGCAAAGGAAATCAGCACAGATGAGAAAAATGAAGTATTGATAATTCTTGGACACGGTCCTGAAGACAAGAAAGACAACGATAAAGTACTCGAAGTGATGAATTCCATAGCGGACGATGTGAGAAAATTCACCTCTTTTAGCGAAGTGATTGCGATGAATCTTCAGGATGACGCGGAAAAATCCATAAGGGCGGCAAATGTCAGTATATTGCGCGATAAGGTTGAAAAAGCCAAAAAAGAAGGCAAGAATGCCATTGTAGTCGGACTTTTAATGTCAACGAGAGGAATACAACATAAGATTAAAAATGACCTTAAGGGCTTGGAATACAAGTTTAATCCCAAGGGGATGGCGGAACATTCTAATTTTTCCCAATGGATAGAGGATGCGTTGATGGATGTAGTCGAACAGTTATAAATTGAGTAAACTGAAAAAAAGCGGAAAGTTATTATTTGATTTTTCGCTTTTTTTTTATTGGAAACAAAGGGTACAATGTACGTGATATAGAATTGGTTTTCAGAGTAATCAGTGAAAGTTTGAAAACTGAAAAGAGGAGACGAGAGAGTTGCCGAACAAAAAAATTCTTGTGGTCGATGATGATGTAAAGCTTGTGTCCATGGTAAAGGACTATCTTGAAAGGGACGGGTACAAAATTATTGCGGCATATGATGGAGAAAAGGCCCTGAAGCTTTATGAAAAGGAAAAACCCGACTTCATAATTCTTGACCTTATGATTCCAAAGATTGCCGGTCTCGATGTCTGCAGGGAAATAAGAACAGCATCAAATCTGCCAATACTCATACTTTCCGCGAGAGGAGAAGAGACGGACATTGTAGTCGGACTTGAAGTGGGTGCAGATGATTATCTGAGCAAGCCATTCAGTTTGAGAGAACTTTCCGCAAGGGTGAGGGCGTTGCTTAGAAGGTCCGCAGGTGCATCGGCAAATGACAAAAACAAGAAAGAATTTATCCGCTTTTCCACATTTTCAATTGATTTGAAGAAACACGAGGTAATAGTTGACGATAAAAAGGTGGATTTGACAGCTACTGAATTTGCCCTGCTTGCCCTCCTGTCGCAGAATCCGGGGAAGGTGTTTACAAGAGACCAGTTGCTGGACGAAATAAGAGGCAGGGAATTGACTCCCTTCGACAGGTCGGTTGATATCCACATCAGTCATCTCAGACAGAAGATAAACGACACAGCGAAAGAGCCCTTATATATTAAAACGGTTTGGGGAGTTGGCTATAAATTCGAGGATAGCGCCCGCGAATGAGAATCGGAATTTTTTGGAAAGTAATCACGCTGTTTCTTCTTTATATACTCTTTTCAACACTGATAATTCTGATGATTTATCATTTTACGGAGTCGCCCGAATCAATCTCTCCCGATGTAAGGTCGGCGCTTCTCAAGGATTCCTTTCTGATTTCCTCTGACATCTCACGCATCATACAAAAGGACACAAAAAGCGATTCTCATCTTGCCATGTTAAAGAATCCATCGGTGAAGTATTTCCTCGAAAAGACAAGCAAGAGAATAAGGTTTGCCAATCTCGAAGGGGAAATTTTATACGACACCGTAGAAGGCAGGATGTACGGAGGAAATGTAATAAATATCGACAATATTTCGCAAGTGCTTTCAGAAGGAAAACTTGTCGAAGGCGGATATACCGGATGGTTTAGAAGCACCGTGGAGATATTTGTCCCTGTAAAAACAAGGGGAGAACCCATAGGAATCTTGCAGGTGAGTTATCCGAAAACAAGCCAAAAACGGGTGCGTTCAAACCTAAAATACGGAATAATGGTTGAAGTCGCGATAGTTTCTCTGCTCGCGTTTTTCTTTTCACGTTTTATTACCGCGCCTGTAACAAAACTTAAAACAGCTACAAAAATGGTGACGGAGGGAAATTTAGGATATCAGGTCAATATCAGGACAAACGATGAAATCGGAGGACTCGCGGACGATTTCAACGAGATGTCAATGAAACTGTCAGATATGACCCGTCAAAGAATGGAATTGACTGCAGACATTTCCCACGAATTGCGCTCACCGCTTTCAAGAATAAAAACCGCTTCCGAGATGATGTCGGTTGACACCGAAGATCCCGGGCAGTTGGATAAATATCAGAAATTGATTTCCGAGGAGATAGGGGAACTCGATTCACTGATTGAAGACCTTCTCGAATTGTCGAAGCTCGAACTTAACAAGGTTAAACTGAATATGGAGATTGTAAAGCCTGAAGAAATTGTTTTCGAAATTGCGAAAAGACTCACCCCCTTTGCCGCAAAAAAAGATATAAAACTGGAAGTTGGGACTGAGGGTAAAATGCCCGCAATCAAGGCGGATATTCATAGAATAAGAAGAGCGATAAGCAATATAGTCGAAAACTCCGTAAAATTCGCTGAAGAAAAGGGAAGAGTGTCTGTAAAGCTTTCAGTTGAAAATAATTCCGTTCTTATAAGCGTATCAGACGACGGCGCAGGTGTGTCCGAAGACGAACTTTTTTCCATATTCGAAAGATTCTACCGGACCGACAAATCGAGGACACGTGAAACGGGAGGCACGGGGCTCGGCCTTGCCATTGCAAAATCTATTGTCGAAAGACACGGCGGAAAAATTACGGCAAGGAAATCCGCTCTTGGAGGTCTCGAGGTTGTTATCTCCCTACCTGTCAGTGTATAGAGTAAATTGCGGATGCCCGATTTGGCGTAACACTTTGTCATC
>CAZJVM010000038.1:0-5697 GCA_964549305.1 uncultured bacterium | reverse complement strand
TGTCAGTGTATAGAGTAAATTGCGGATGCCCGATTTGGCGTAACACTTTGTCATCTATCAGTTCACAATTGTTCACATAAAATCATCTATGCTTCGCGGCGGCATCTATAAAATCCGGTCAGCTGTGTGAGGTTGTCTTGAAAAGAAATACAATCACCACGAAGTTCTTTTGCCCGTGTAGTCTGTTATGCTATGAGTTAAAAATCACGTTTTTTTTCACCGTGTTTATCAATCACCGTGACTGTTTTATCGGGTCAGTTTCTCAATCTGTCTTGCAAGGGAAAGCGCGCCTCTAAAACCGAGATGTGTTTCCGTTGCTCCGTAGGCATTTATCGATAGAGTCGGAATATTGAGTGAAAGAATTTTGTTCTTTACCATCCTGTTGCCAATGAAAATATCTGGTCTGTTTTCACAGAGGAAGTTTTCCTGCTCGATGTAATTCTGTCCTGTAAATATCCAGGGGTTTTCTCCGGATTTATTAAGCATCTCTTCAAGTTCCGCAGTTTCGTCAGAGTCGTAATGATATAATGCGATTCCCGCGGGTTTCATCCCAAGCTCAATGCAGAATTTTAAAATAGATAAAACTCTCGGCGCGCCTCCTGAAATAAAGACGCGCTTGTTTTTTACTCTTTTTGATATTGCTTCAAATTCCTCCATTGAGCTTTCCGCTTCGTCTTTAATCCACTGAAATGATTGTTTGTCGCATTCAGATTTTTCCGCTATTTCGAGAAACCATCTTCTGCTCTCTGTTATGCCTATCGGTTGGAGTCCCGAAACATAGCAAGTGCCGAATCTTTCCTTCATCATTCTCGCGTAAAACATTCCGCCAGACCCGCAAAGCACGGCATTTATATACGCGGACGAAGATTGTCGTACTTCCGCTATCGATGAATAGTAGGGGAGAAAGCGTGCTGAGATTCCTGCACCTGAAAGCACACGCCTGATTTCGCACATATCATTCTTTGTTATGGATGCCATATTGATGACATTTGCGGACTTGGGAATTTTCTCCTGTTTTTCAGTTATTGCGATGAGTTCCTTATATGCCGAATGATATCCCTGTTTCCAGTTTAGCCCTTTGATTCCTTCGCAGTTTATTGGGATTATTTTTATTCCTGTTTTTTTCTCAGCTCTCTTTGCAACCGATGCCGTATCGTCTCCGGTGATTGCCGTTGAGCAGGTCCTGAATACCCAGATGACCTCGGGATTCACTCTCGTCGCGATTTCCTTTATTGCCCTGAAAAGCTTCTCTTCCGCGCCGAAGACTATATCCTCTTCGGTTATTCGTGTGGTAAACGCCCTGTTTTCGAAAGGGTTGCAGAGTTCGGGCGAAATGGAGCTTATATCATTGTAAAGAAACGATGACACATTCCTGTGCATAGAGCATCCCGCGGGACCGTGCACGAGACAGGCACCTCCCCGAATTCTGTAAAGCATCGTATACGCCGCATACATTGGACAAAGTGAAACAAGAGGGGAATTGAGCGACGAGCACGATGATATGTCGGTGAGGTTATCATTCAGGTTTCGGGCTTTTTCAAAAAAGATGTCCGCGGTTGCGCAGAATGAGTTTGTTTTTGTCAAACTACAGGCGGAATTTTCGCTTTCCTTTTTTTTAATTTCCCGTTCCATTTTTTCTGAAGTTCCATACCCTTCTTTAAAGAGATTGTCAGCTTTTAATCATAACGGGATTAATAGTCAAGTGAGGCGCGTGGCGCGGTACATCTTCACAAAAATTGCCTCTGAGATTAGAGTAAATATATGCTGTCAATCGTATAGACTGTTGATGTATTATAAAAAATCTAATAAGAGATATCCCGCTTGATTAATTTATCAGGAATTTGCCAATGTATAATAGAAAAGACGCCTTTTACAGAAAAGCGAAAAGGGAAGGGTACCGTTCACGCGCGGCATACAAGCTCAAGGAAATAAACGGGAAGCATAAGTTGCTGAGAAAGGGAGCATATGTAGCCGATGTGGGTTGCGCGCCCGGAGGATGGGCACAGGTTGCCTCTGAATTCGTAGGTAAGCAGGGGTTGATTATCGGCGTGGATATATTGAATATGGAGCCCATAAACAGGGAAAACTTCGTGTTTATTCGCGGAGATTTTAATTTGTCCGAAACAAGGCAGGAGATAAAAGATAAAGCGGGCAGGGAGTTCGATCTGATTTTGTCCGATATCGCTCCCAACACGACGGGAATTAAAGTCAGGGACCACGCATTGAGCCTTGAACTATGTCGACTCGTCTATGAATTATCCCTCAGCTTTCTGAAAAAGGGCGGCAACCTTCTTATGAAGATATTTCAGGGCGAAGATATGAACCTGCTATTGGAAGAACTCAGAAAATCATTTTCCACTGTTAAAGTGTTGAAACCGAAATCCTCCAGAAAGGAATCCATTGAAATATACCTTCTTGCGAAGGGCAAAAAATAATAATTTCTATGAGCAATAAGGAAACACTCAATTTCTATGACCTAAGCTACGGAGAATTGATTTCCTTTTTCAACGAGAAGGGATTTGAAAATTACAGGATAAAGCAGGTATTAAACTGGGTTTACGGCAAGGATGTAATTAATGCCGAAAAAATGAAAAACCTTCCTTCTCAGTTAAAGGAGGAACTTCTAAAAAGTTTTTCTTTTGAACTTACCTGCTGTTCTCAAGTGCTGAAATCCGAAGACGGCAGTTCGAAATATATTTTCCGCGCGTTAGACGGAATCGAATTTGAATCGGTACTCATTCCCGAAAAAGATAAACTTACGCTTTGTATTTCAACGCAGGCAGGATGCAAAATGAAATGCGCCTTCTGCTTTACGGGAAAACAGGGACTGAAGAGAAACCTTCTCGTGCACGAGATAATATCGCAGTACATATATGTGAGGAGGAAGTGCGGAGAAGGAATTACGAATATAGTTTTTATGGGAATGGGCGAACCGCTGGATAATTATGACAATCTGAAGAAGTCCGTTGAAAATCTTATCTCGGAACAGATGCTATCTTTTTCCGCAAGGCGCATCACTGTTTCGACCTCAGGGGTTTTGGATAAAATAAGAAGTTTCATTGAGTGGAATGGCAGGATAAATCTGGCTATTTCATTGAATTCCGCCGACTCTCCCACACGAAGCAAACTGATGCCCGTGAACAGGAAATATCCTCTTGAAAAACTGCTGGCTTTTTGCAGAGAGATAAAACTCCCAAACAGAAGGCGTGTCACATTTGAATATATAATGCTCGGGGGCATAAATGACAGAGAAGAAGATATAAAGCTTTTAAAGAAGAGATTGCGCGGTATCAGATGTAAAATAAACCTGATAATGTTCAATCCGTTTCCAGACTGCGAATATGAATCGTGTCCTGCTGAAAGAGTTAAGGAATTTGCAGACAAGTTGAGGATGCCCGGATTGTCTGTTATGATAAGAAAGAGCAGAGGGAAGGACATAATGGCGGCATGCGGGCAATTGGGCAAAAAATCACTGAGGTGATTTGGAATGATTTTCTTTTGATGTTTCCTCTGTGTTTTTTCCGATTTCTTTTATCATATCGTAGGGGAATCCGAGCGAACGCCTGAATATGCCCAATAGACCCTTTCCGAGCGATTTCATCGAAACGGCTTTTACAACAGGGTCTTTAACATTTCCCGTAACCTCAAAGTAGGCGCCCACGAGGCTTTTATTTTTTCCGGTCAGGATATATCCCACTATGGGAATATTGCTTACTACGCTGTCGATGGTGCCCAGAGGCATTACGGCGACTTTCATATCGATGGTGTTTTTCCCCACGTCTATATCTCCCACTGCAGAGATTTTCATAGATGACCCGTCAAGAACGAAGTTATCAGTATGGAACATGCCGTTGCTCCCGGTAAAATCGGCAGATATGACATTGTATGTCATCCCTTTTGTTTCAATGTCCTTTATCCAGAAATCCTTCCACTTGAACACATTGAAAAATGACAGAATCTTGGAAAGTACGCCTATGGAGGTTTTTTTGATTTTTCCGTTTTCAGAGCTAAAGGATATCTTCCCGGAAAGATTCGGTTTTATATCTTTTCCGGTCTTCCACTTGCTGTCGATGCAGTTTGATGTTTTTATCTTTCCCGTAATTTCCGACCCTTTGATTCCCAGATATTCGAGCAGTTGTCCTATGTCATTTTTTTCGGATTTGAAACAGGCGTCGAATGAAGACTCCTTGTTATTCGAAAAGACAATATTTCCCGAAAGGTCTAAATTTCCGTCAAATGCCGAGGATTCCACTTTTCCGAGTTTGATTTGATTTTTCGCGTATGAAAAATCCGCAACGGTATTCTTATAGCTATTCTCGAGGAATATGGTCTCTCCGGCGTTAACCATACAGTCAAATGATAGGGCTTTTCCTTTTCCACGGGAAGATGAATGACGAGGTTTGGGCGCGGGATACTTTTTTATTAGCTTGTCGAGATTCAGGGAGTCGGTGCGTATGTTAAGCACCACATTGCTATTGTCCTTAGTGTTATCGATTCCGCCGTCAATATTGAAGGACGATGACAACGCTTTTACATTGAAATCTCTGAATACTATATGGTCCGCGTTTTTTTCTATTACTCCCGTTGCTTTTCTGACAAAACTCAATATGCCTGCTTTAGACGATATCTTTTTAAGTTTCGCCTTTGTTTTCGCCCTGAATGAAGAAGAATTGATAACATCGAGATTGACTCTTATATCCGAACTTCCTTCAGGAGAAATCTTTGCAAGAGGAGGTATGTTTTTGGAAAGTGACGAAACATCGAGACCCTTTGATGAAACAGTGAGTTTCAAAGGATATTCTTTCTCTTTTTCATATCTTCCTTTTATCGTAAAAACGTTGTTTCCAATATCAATATGCGAACCTTTTTTGATGAGCAGGTTCTTGCCGGCAAGGTTGAAATATATGTTCAGCAATGACGGTTGGATAGCGTTTTTTGTAAACATATCTTTATAACTTATCGCAAGGTCTGTGATGTCGGATTCCACTTTGTAGTCTATATTGTCGTCTCCGTGCTGTTCTAATATGCTTTTGAATCTCGCAAAGCCTTCAAAATTCATATCGCGCAAATTGAATTTATCTGACATCTCTTTTAAAAGGGGCGAAGAAAGTGAACCTTCGATTGAGATACTGCTGTAAAAATTACTATTTTTTCCGCTTTTCGGTACTATTACGCCTGAAAGGAGAATGTGAGAATTAAGGTAATCAATTTCCTTAATGTTAAGTTCGGTTCTTCTGTTTGAAAAATTGACGGCGGCATTTTTGATATTGAACTGTGACTTAAAATCCCTGTGATATCCTTTGATATTGTCAATTATGAATGAACCGCTGTAATTTAGAGGAGATGCGCGGTCGGCAAGTTTTTTGTCTATATTTAAGGTAATCGTGCCGGTACCGAGAGACGCGTCAACTTTCAGGGATTCTTCTCTGACTCTTTTGGGAAGAGGTCCTTCTCTTAAAAAATCGGCGATTTCTTCTGTTGGTAAAATTCCCTGCGCTTTGACGGAAAGGTTGCCTCCTCTGTAAAGGTCCTTTATCCCGCCTTGCAAAAGTTTCCAGTCTCCTTTTCCGTATTTACCATCGCTATTCAGAAATTTTACATCCCCGTTTTCAATTTTAATGGTGCCGGAATTTACGAGAACTGGCTTGAATCTGAATTTATCGCCGAAAAGCAGGGAAACTCCTTTGCCCGTTGCAT
>CAZJVM010000037.1:0-25842 GCA_964549305.1 uncultured bacterium | reverse complement strand
AAGAGACGGACGCAATGTCAGTTTTAACTTCAAGTTCGCCTCTATCATTTACCTTCAACCCTTCGGCGCCTTCAAGCCTGAGTTTTATATCTTTGGGATTTCCCTGAGGTGACACGGTAAAAACCTTCTCGACATTTTTACCGTGCGCATTCAGTGAAAGGGATATGCCCTTGTAAACTTCGCCCAGGCTTGTGCTGTTATAAGTTGGGATAGCGGTCTTCCATTTCGCTTTTTTCCCTTTTAAGTAATTTACCTTTGTTTCTGTCTTACCTTTCCCTTCGATGATAACCTGCCTGTTTCCCAAAAGACTCTCTTTGAAAGCGACAGACTGCATTTTTTTTGTTTTTGCAAGCTCGCCGTTTCTTTTCCATATGGCAGTTTCCGGTTCATCATCCGCCTTTATTATTCTATAAATCATAGCGCCGTCATTTGTGAGATAAAAATTCCCCGCAAAGGTGTTGGCATAGAATTTTACATCATCGCTCATCTGCCCCCTGTTTTCGATAAAGGGCATTTGAATATTCAGAAACCTGGCATCAACGCCATTGCCTGAAGTCTCTTCAACAATGGTGTTGTCCAAAAAGTTTTCAGGCACATCGGGCAGGCCTGCAGGTTTATAAATGTAAAGACCCGCTAAAATTGCCGTAATAAATCCTGTAATGATTACAATGCTCGAAACTCTTCTTACATTAATCATGACATCTCCTTTTCTGATTCCTGACTTCTTTTTAAAAAAACTCTCAAACCACTGATTATTTAAAAAAACTATTAAGAAGAACAATTTTTATCAAGAAAAAAATATTTTTTTACAAAAGTATTTGTATTTTTTTCATTTTCTCCTTGAAATAAAACAAATCTAATAATAAAAGACGGTTAATTTTCGAGGGAGTACTCGGTTTGAAAAAAAAGCAAAAGTATAAAATTGATAAGGTTCCAGTTGCCCTGCATTTTAACAGCAACTCCGACTGGCGTTTCGAAACGCCAAAAGTTGACAGGGATAAATGCATAAAATGCGGAGTCTGCTATCTTTACTGCCCGGACAGCGCTATCAGGGAAACAGATGAAGGATACTTCGAAGCGGATTTAAACCTATGCAAGGGTTGCGCATTATGCCAAAAACAATGCGTCACGGGATGCATAGCGATGGAGATGGAAAAATCCGTCCCGAGGCATCCTCTTTTTAAGTAGGTATAAACTAAACAGATAAAATGGAAAAATTCTCGGTATTTGTCCCTAAACTTTTAAAAAAGGAAGAAAACTTTGTCTCCGCGCGCCGTTCATGCAAGGGATGCGGAAAAGCGCTCGGTGTGCGCGTCGCGGCAAAGGCAATTGCCGAGGCAAACCCTTCACAGCCTGAAAGTTCAGCTGATTTAAACAGGATTGTATCTTCCGGTTTCAACTGGAATGAGACATCCTTTTCGGGCATTGCGGAATTTCTTCTAAAATCAGGCGGGGACAAAGAGGGAAAAAAACGGAAACCGGTAATAGCGCTGGATTTTTCCGTATTTCTGGAAAACCTCGTTTCATTTCAATCCATACTCGAAAAGGGAAAAAATCTCTTCATCATCCTTTATGACAACGAATCCTATATGGACGAGATAATCGGACAATTCAGACCCCTTCCCTTCGGAGTCGGTTATCATCACGATATTCCGGGAAAAAAAGAGATTTCATTCACTCTTGAGACGAGAAATCTATTTCATATGGCGGACAATCTAAACCTGTCCTATTCGGCATCGGCATCGCCATCCTATCCCTTTGACCTTGTGGAAAAAGTGAAAAAGGGACTATCGTCAAAGGGGACATCGCTGATTCATCTGCACTCCCCCTGCCCTACGGGATGGATGTTTTCGGCATCGGATACGGTAAAGGCGGGAATACTTGCCGTGGAATCGGGTTTTCATCTCTTGTGGGAATATGAGGGAAAAACATTTTCTGAAGATGCCCCTAAGATTGACTCGGGTAGAGTGGGAGAATATATCGGTTTTCAGAAAAGATACAGATATGTGCCGGAGAATTTCACAAAAATACTAACGCAGTGCCTTACAAAGGAATCAGACAAACTAAAAGACCTTTGCAAATAAGTACAATGAAAAAAAATATACAAAAAACGATTAATGGAATTATAAAAAAATACAGGAATCCTGAAAAAAACCTCATATTACTGCTCCACGATATTCAGAAAAAATACAACTATCTTCCTGAAGAGGGGCTTGAGTTTTTATCTGAAAAGATAGATGTGCCTCTTTCAAACATATTTTCCATTGCGACCTTTTACAAGGCATTCAGCACCGAGCCGAAGGGAAAGACGGCAATAAATATATGCGTGGGCACTGCCTGTTATGTAAAAAACTCGGAAAACCTTCTTAAAAGGTTTGCAAGTGAAGTGGATTTGGAGGATGAAGGCACCACAGATGACCTCACGTTTACAATTTCAAGGGTAAGATGCCTTGGATGCTGCTCTCTTGCTCCTGTGGTAAGCATAAACGGAACAATTCACGGCGAACTTACCGCAGACAGAGTAAAAAAACTGATAGAGAAGGAAGCATAAGAGAGAAATGGCGACTGCAAAAAGCAAAATAAAAGGGAAACGCGAGCTTGATCGCTATAAAAAAGCGGGGATGGAATCCCTTTATCCCAAAAAGATAAAAATAACGGTTGGTCTTGCCTCATGCGGACTTGCTTCAGGTTCCGCGGCAATCTACGATTTCTTCAAGGAAAAAATCGAAAAAGAGAAAAACATATCGCTCTCCCACTCCGGTTGTATCGGAATGTGCCACAACGAGCCATTTGTAGAAGTTTTCATCCCCGAAAAAGGAAAGTTCTCCTTTGCAAATGTAACGGAAGATGATGTTAAAAATATTGTTGAATCCCTGAAAACCCAGAAAGTGCCGCCGAAAGCGGTAATGATTTCCTCTGAAGAAAAGTCAATACTTACCGGTGAAAAGAAAAGAATTTCCGGAAAAGGTAAAAAAGGCGCGAAAGAGAAAGCGCCTAAATTTCATTCAGGTCAAACCAAGATTGCTACAAGAAACTGCGGCATCATCAATCCCGAAAGCATAGAAGAATATATCGCGCGGGGCGGTTACTATTCACTCCTTGAAGTCCTGAAGTCGGGCAAAGCTGAAACGGTGACTGAAGAAATAGAAAAATCGGGACTTCGCGGAAGAGGAGGAGCGGGTTTTCCCACGGGAAGAAAATGGCGAATAGCGTCACAGGTAAACAGCAGAACAAAGTATATAATCTGCAACGCTGACGAGGGTGACCCGGGAGCATATATGGACAGGGCAATTCTCGAAGGCGACCCCCACTCGGTTATCGAAGGAATGATTTTAGGCGCCTATGCCATCGGCGCAAAGAAGGGATATATATATGTCCGTTCTGAATATCCCCTTGCCTGCCTGCGGCTCGGGAAAGCTATAAAGGACGCAAAAAAGGCGGGGCTTTTGGGAACTTCGGTAATGGGAAAGAAATTCTCCTTCAACATCGAGATATATCAGGGAGCGGGCGCTTTTGTGTGCGGTGAGGAAACAGCTTTAATAAAGTCCATTGAAGGTTCGTGGGGCGAACCGCAGGGAAGGCCTCCCTATCCTGCCGTAGAAGGGCTTTTCGGAAAACCAACGGTGATAAACAATGTGGAAACTCTTGCCAACATTCCCGCGATAATCCTTAAAGGTGCAAAATGGTTTTCATCGCTCGGGACAAAGGAGTGCAGAGGCACGAAGGTTTTCTCCCTTGTGGGAGACGTGAAAAATGTCGGCCTTGTGGAAGTGCCCATGGGGACAAAACTTAAGGATATAATCTACAAAATAGGCGGTGGAGTGAAAAACGGCGGAAAAGCAAAAGCTGTGCAGACGGGGGGACCTTCGGGAGGATGTATTCCCGCGGAGCTTTTCAACCTGCCCGTTGATTATGACGCGCTTTACGATGCCGGTTCCATAATGGGCTCCGGCGGAATGGTGGTAATGGGCGAGGAAACCTGCATGGTGGATGTGGCAAAATATTTTCTCGGTTTTCTGGAGGAGGAATCCTGCGGAAAATGCGTGCCCTGCAGAATGGGAATTCGTAAGATGAAGGAGATAGTCGAGGATATTACAAAGGGCAAAGGCAAGGCAGGCGATCTCGATATTCTCGAAGAGATGGGCAACAGCGTAAAGGAAGGGTCATTCTGCAATCTCGGCGCCACATCTCCGAATCCCCTGCTTTCGACAATCCGCTACTTCAAAAAGGAATACGAAGCGCACATAAAGAAAAAGAAGTGTCCCGCGGGAGTATGCCCGAGCTTAATCAAGCTTACGATTGACGGGAAAAAATGCATAAGCTGCAGCAAGTGTAAAAAGGCATGCCCGGCAGACGCAGTAAAAGGCGCAATGGGATTGAAATATGGAATTATTCAGGAAAAATGCATTAAATGCCGCGCCTGCAAGGATGTGTGCCCGGCAGACGCGGTAATTATAAATTAATGATATGGCAAAGATAAGAATAAACGGAAAAGATGTTGAGGCGAAAGAAGGCGAAACAATCCTTCAGTGCGCAAGGCGCGAAGGGATTCATATACCCACGCTTTGCCACCACGACGCTTTAAAGCCCTACGGAGGATGTCGTCTCTGCGTAGTGGAGATAAGAAACGCAGGCAAGGGAAGGCTTGTTTCCTCATGCAGGTACAGAGTGGAAGAAGGGCTTGACATTGACACTGAAAGCGGGAAGGTAAAGTCGGCAAGAAAACTCGTAGCCGAGCTTCTCCTCATAGACGGCAAGGATGTACCGCGCCTGAAGGAAATAGCAAAGGAAGTGGGAGTGAAAAGAAACAAGCGCTTCAATGCCAAAAACGAAGCCTGCATACTTTGCGGGCTTTGCATCAGGGCTTGCCGGGAAATCGTGGGCGTAAGCGCGATAGATTACGCAGGCAGAGGTTACGGAAAAAAGGTTGCCACACCATACTTTAAAAAATCGTCTGCCTGTATCGGATGCGGCACCTGTTTTTATATCTGCCCCACCGGCGCCGTAAAACTACACGATATTGAAAAGGGCGAAGAAGGTAAAGTCGATGACAGGGAAAAAATTTCAGGGCCCGCAAGAATCATTGAAAACTGGAAAGCGGGATTTGAAATGGCAACCTGCACAAAGTGCGGAAGAGCAATAGGTCCTTCTGCCGTTATTGATTTCATAAAGTTAAAGACAAAAGCAAAAGAAGATGTCACCGAAGTGTGCTTTATGTGCAGGGAATAATAAACTGAAGTTATAAATCATCCTAATCAAGAGGTTTAAAGAAAAAAAATGAAAGTTGACAGAAGAGTTTGCGTCGGTTGCGGAGGATGTGTAAACCAGTGCCCGAGGCTTGCAATACGTTTTATTGACAATAAGTCATACATCGACCAGATGTCCTGCGTTGAATGCGGTACCTGCAGGGCGGTATGCGGAGTGGATGCAATATCGAGCGACTGCCGTTTCCCCGAAGTGGTGCTCATGAATTTTGAAAGCAACCCTTTTTCCGATGAAGATGATTTCTTCGAACCGGAGATAGATATCGACTCCGAAAGGGATAACTAAAAGACGAAAATGGTTAAAAGCAAATACGACTTAATCGTTGCAGGCGCGGGACCTGCGGGACTTATGGCGGCAAAGACTGCCGCTGAGGAAGGCCTCTCCGTGCTCGTAATAGATATGAAGAGGGATATTCCGAAAATCGACCGCTCATGCTGTACGATGCTCATAAACGAGCCCAATACCCACGGTGACACGTGCAAAATAGTCAACAACAACATACAATACGAAAAGCTCGGTCTTGAAGTGGAATATAAGGGGATGTGGGCAAAGCACGCTCAGTCCATAAGAATCACGCCGGGCGGGAAAAAACTCGTAATCGGAAATGACGAAGGCGTTTCAATCTCATACAACAAGGAAGTCCTTCTTGACGGACTGCTAACGCAATGCGTTAAAAAGGGCGTTGACGTTCTTCCCGAAACCTTTGTCCTTCGCGCGGAAAACATAAAAAAGAACGAGGTTAGAGTTTTAATCAGAGGATGCCGCTCGAGAAGTATAAAGGATATACGCGCAAAAACGGTAATCGCCGCGGACGGTGTGAATTCACAGATAGTAATGGGACTCGAGCTTTTCAAGAAGAGAAAATACTTCGTTACATTCCACGTAGCATCATATTTTCTCCATAACACGAAGATACCCTTTGAGCCGTCGTGGATTACTTTTATAGGCAAGGGGCACACCCCGGAGGGCGGAGGACAAATTTACCTTCTTTACAAGTATCTCAAAGATGCAAAGCCCGGAGATGAACCGGTAGTTGACCTTATGTTTGCGTCCACAATAGGAGGGTCAACGAAGAGGCGCCTTGACAGATTTATGAAAAAAGGCCCTTTCAGCCACTGGTTTGAAGGCGCGGAGGTTGTGCACACTGCCGCGGCAACATTGAATTTTTATTCCTGTCTTGTCCCTCCCGTCGAGGGAAACATCGTTGCAGTGGGAGATTCGGCATCATTCATAGAAACATACTGTCAGGGGGCAATGATGTACGGATATAAAGCGGGAAAGGTTGTCGCAAAGCACCTTGCCACGGGATGCGGTTATGACGAGTATTCCAAATTCTGGTATGACACCTTCGAATACTGCTGGCCCGGTGAAATAGAAAAAGCGCTCAAGGGATATGCCATAGGAATTCTCGACACCGATGAGCTCGATTACCTCTTCTCCCTTACGGATAACGAAGTCTATGAAGGATATGTAAGCGAGAATTCGGCGCCTGAAGTAATGAAAAAAGCCCTTATGTCAAAAATTGACAGGATTAAGAAAGAACGGCCCGCAGTGGCAGAAAAACTCCTTAATTATTACGGCAAGGCAAGTCTTGATGAAGTTATGAAATAAGGCCTCCCGATTCTTCGTCTTTTTTTAATTACCGGAAAATAACGTTTTTGGACTTCCTGAAATTTGTGGCTATATCACAAGATAGTGATAAAAAGTGAATTTCGAGATATTTTAAATTGATTTTGCTGCAAATTATGTTATGCAGGCAATCACTGCAGTATGAATATTGAATTTGTGAGGGAATTTTGTTTTTGCATCCTCACTGATGATTAGATGAAGCAGGGTAATTTTTACGGGAGATATGACAAAATGACTAAGAAAGATAAAAAAAGCAAAACTGAAAAAAAGGGTTCGTGGCTCACATACCGCCCCGACATTAAAGTTCTCGATTGCTCAATAAGGGACGGCGGTTTGATGACTAACTCCCACTTCGATGATGCCTTTGTGAGAGGCGTCTATGATGCCTGTGTTGCGGCGGGAATCGATTATATGGAACTTGGCTATAAAGGCTCGAAAGAAATATTTTCTCCCGAAGAATACGGTCCCTGGAAATTCTGCACTGAAGAGGATATACGCAGAGTTGTGGGAGACAATCCCACATCGCTGAAACTTGCCGCGATGGCGGATGTGGGGCGCACTGATTATCATAATGACATACTGCCCAAAGGTGACAGCGTACTTGATATGATAAGAGTTGCCACATACATTCATCAGATACCCGCAGCAGTGGAGATGATTCAGGATGCCCACGAAAAGGGCTATGAAACCACCGTAAATCTGATGGCAACTTCCGTTGTGCCCGAGCATGAGCTTGACGAAGGACTGGACTTACTCTGTCAGACAGATGTGGATATAATCTATCTTGTTGACAGTTTCGGTTCTCTCTATTCTGAGGAAATTCAGGCATTGACCAGGAAATACATTAAAGCGGCGGAAAAGGTAGGAAAGATAATCGGGATTCACGCACACAACAATCAACAGCTTGCCTACGCAAACACTATCGAATCCCTCATCCTCGGCGCATCATATCTTGATTCCACAATAGGCGGACTTGGAAGAGGCGCGGGGAATTGTCCGACGGAACTTTTACTCGGATTCCTAAAAAATCCCAAGTTCAAGCTCCGCCCGGTGCTTCAGTGTCTTCAGGACCATATTATTCCTCTCAGAGAAAAAGTGGAATGGGGTTACGACATTGCCTATATGCTCACAGGACAGATGAATATGCATCCAAGGTCCGCAATGGCATATATGGATGAAAAGAGAAAAGATGTGGTTGCCTTCTATGACGCGCTCGGAGAAGACAAATAGAATTTCTCAGGAATTGCTCAGGAGATAACCGCTCTATTTAACCACCATAAAGGCAATGGAACCTCCGGGCACGGAATAGATTTCGCGGGTTTTCGATAATTCAAGAATCCATTTAACGACACCGTTCACCCCCACTCTGCCAAAGTCGTGCCACGCGATAACGCTTCCCGGATGGCAGCACTTCAGGGCATTCAGAGTGTCCGACTTCACATACTCGTAGGAATGCGCCCCGTCGATGAAAAAGAAATCAACCTTTCCGAAATAGGGTGAAAAGTCGAATGTTGCCGTGTCACCGGAGAGGCATTCTATTTTCTTCGCCGCGTCGTTTCCCTCGAAGCAGTAATATTTAAGGTCTGATACCGAATCAATGTGAAAATCGTCAACAAGTGTCGTATGAAGCGCAGGTTCGACACTTTTCTCTTTGGGCAAATCAAGGGTATAAATTTTTGAATCATCTGGTGTGTTAAGGGCAAAATGAAATGACGTGTATCCTTTAAGCGTGCCGATTTCAAAAACAACCTTAGGCCTTATAAGTTTGCAGATGAGGCAGACGTTGACCAAGTCTGCCGTGAAGGAAGACTGCGCCCAAATCCAGTTTTCGTCGCTCTTCAGGCTTCCAAGCTTGATATCCTCCACATCACCCGTTGCCAGCACTTCGAACACATTTCTCTGAGGAATTCCTCTCTTTGAATTCAATCCCTTGTAAAGAAAAAGGTTTTCGGAGATATACTCCACCATTTTTCTGGGCTTATTGATAAGGGAAAGGGAAATCAGGTTTCCGCCCAAAACTATATTTCTCAGGGCAACACCGACAATCTCCAATGCCTGCTTTAATTTCATTGCGTAATCTCTCTTACAATCTATTAATCCTAAAAAAGCTCACAGGGAATCAGCATCTTTGAAGTAAAAACGCCTACTCCTATTCGGCACCTTTAAAACGCATATCAGATATTTTTAACTTTATTTTATCTTAATCATCGTGAAAATTTCTAATTAAAAGTCCAGACATATTCAAAAACTTAATTATCGTAAATAACTCCCGTGCCTTAGCGCAGTATTTTTAAAGGACCGGATATTTGAAAAACTCCGTAAAAAATTCAAATGTAATTAAATAAAGCGTAAAATAATATTGATTCACTTTATTTTAAAATCATCAGACATTTAAAAATGAAGAAACTAATCGGAAATATCCCTGTTATTTTGCTGATAACTGTTTTTTTAAGCGGAGATTTTTATTACTGCGCAAATGTGAAAGCCTATGAGAACAGGGGAAACAGTTTCATTTTGCCCGCACAGGAAGAAATCGCAAAACTTCCGCCTGACGGAGGTGATAGATACAATCGCCTTATTTTTGAAAAAAGCCCCTATCTTCTTCAGCACGCGACCAATCCCGTTAATTGGTATCCCTGGGGTGAGGAGGCATTCAGCAAAGCGGTAAAGGAGGACAAGCCTATTTTCCTTTCAATCGGATATTCCACCTGTCACTGGTGCCACGTCATGGAGGAGGAATCATTTTCAGACCCGGAAGTTGCCGCTCTTTTGAATAAATACTTCATTGCCATAAAAGTCGACAGAGAAGAAAGGCCCAATATTGACAAAGTGTTTATGAATATTACACAGGCGGTAACGGGAGGTGGCGGGTGGCCTATGACAATCATAATGACACCTCAAATGAAAACTTTTTTCGCGGGTACTTATTTTCCTAAAACAGCGCAATTCGGGAAAGCGGGACTTCTTCAGATTTTGGCGGGAGTGGCTGACATATGGAACAACGACAAAAAACGAATTACCGGTTTAGCCGACGAATGGGACAACACCATATCCGGATTTACTTTCGATTCACCGGGAGAATTTCCCGGAAAGGAAATTCTGGATGAAACCTATTTCAAGCTTTCTTCAAATTTTGATTCAAAAAAGGGAGGATTTACCTTTCAGCCCGTAAAGTTTCCCCTGCCAAACAATCTAATCTTTTTAATCAGATACTCAGAAAGCAGGAAAAACGGAAACGCTCTTGAAATGGCTGAAAAGACTCTTTTCGAAATGCGACTGGGAGGGATTTATGACCATATCGGATTCGGATTTCACCGTTATTCCACAGACTATGACTGGCTTGTCCCTCATTATGAAAAAATGCTTTACGACCAGGCGCTGATTGCAATGGCATACACTGAGGCCTATGAGGCAACGGGAAAAAAGATTTATGCCCGCATAGCAGGTGAAATATTTGACTATGTTTCACGAAATATGACTTCGCCCGAAGGCGCTTTTTACAGCGCGGAAGACGCTGACAGCGAAGGAGAGGAGGGTAAATTCTATCTTTGGACAAAAGATGAAATAATCAAAATACTCGGGAAAAGGGACGGCGAGTTTTTTTCAAGAATATTTAACATCAAAGAAAAAGGAAATTACCGCGATGAAATACGCGGAAAGGAAACGGGAAAAAACATTATTTTTCTTAACAAACCCCTGTCTGTTAGCGCCGGGGAATTGAAGGCGGATGAAGGCAAATTTTTTGAGCGTATCGAAAAAATGCGCAGGAAGCTATTCAATGCAAGGGAAAAGCGAATAAAGCCCTTCAGGGATGATAAAATCCTGACTGACTGGAATGGACTTATGATTGCGTCCCTTGCAAAAGCATCGGTTGCCTTTGATGAAAAGAGATATGCCGAAAGCGCCGGGAGGTCTGTTCAATTTATTCTCTCCCGATTGAGACGCAATGACGGAAGGCTTTTGAAAAGATACTGGGAAGACAACGGGGCAATGACTGCCCATCTTGAAGATTACGCTTTTTTTGTCCGGGGGTTAATTGAGCTTTATGAGGCAACTTTCGAAGTAAAATACCTGAAGGAAGCGATAAACCTCAGTGATATTATGCTTGCCGATTTTTGGGATAAAAAGAACGGCGGTTTCTTCTTTTCGCCCCGCAATGGCGAAAAACTTCCCTTCAGGACAAAGGAAATCTATGACGGGGTAACTCCGTCGGGAAATTCAGTGGCAGTGATGAATCTTTTGAAACTGAGCAGAATCACGGGTAATCAAAAATATGAAGAAAAAGCGAAAGAGACAATCAGGGCATTTGCGAAAATAATTAAATCGGCACCCTACACTCACGCATATCTTATGTCCGCAATCGATTACGCGATTAATCCCGGATTTGAAATCATTATCACCGGAAACATTGAAAGCGATGACACAAAGAAAATGTTGTCCGCGGTGAGAAAAAAATACATTCCGAAGAAGGTTATCCTTCTTCGTCCCCAAAACGCGCAATCAAAAAATATTTCAAAAATTGCGCCATTTAGTTCCAATATGAAAGCAATCAGCGGAAAGGCGACCGCATATGTCTGCAAAAATTTTGCCTGCTCTCTTCCCACTACGAATATAGAGAAAATGCTCGAATTACTCAGTGACAATTAAGTGATTCTTATCTTACGGGCACAAACCAGACATCACTCGCGTTGAACTGCGGTTTTTTTCTGAATCTCGCCTTTACCTTCATCCCGATTTTCTAAACCTGCTTATTCCGCCCGCGACGATGAAGACTTTTTTCATTTTTTGATTTATACTTAAAAATATTCTGATTAGAATTAAATTTTTAATACAGAATAGCTTACCGGATTTTTTTACAGGTAAGCGGGTAACCGATTTTTACAAAAGGTACTGAAATATTGAAAAATAAAGTATAAGTCATTTTATTCGAAATAGTATTGAAATTAAAATTTAATCTTATTCCTTATGAAAAAATTCTTTAAAAATATCTGGGAAAAGTGGAAAGTCCTTGCCGAGAAGATTGCCGTAGTGCAGACCAAAATTATTCTTTTCATCATCTATTTTACCGTTTTTATGATTTCAGCCCTAATATCCTTTATTTTAAGAAAAGACATCCTCGATAAGAGAATGTCTGAAGATAAGAGCGCGTGGAAAGAGAATGAGTTTATGACTGAAACACTTGAGCAGGCAAAACATCAGTTTTAGGGAAAAATAATGTATATTCTCGGAATTTCCTGTTTTTATCACGATTCGGCGGCATGTCTCATCAAGGACGGCGAGATAATCGCTGCGGCACAGGAGGAGCGTTTCACAAGGAAAAAGCATGATCCCGATTTTCCGGAACATGCCGTAAACTACTGCCTTCGTGAAGCGGGAATAGGTACAGACGATTTGGATTATGTGGGCTTTTACGACAAGCCATTTGTAAAGTTTGAAAGAATTCTACTCACCTACATTGCAACATTTCCAAAGTCATTTGCCTCATTCAGCAAATCTATGCCGGTATGGCTCAAAGACAAGCTTTGGACAAAGCGCATAATCCACGAGAAAGTGGGATTTGAAAAGGAAATTCTTTTTATTAACCATCATCAGTCGCACGCGGCAAGTTCATTTCTTGTTTCCCCCTTTGAAGAGTCGGCTATACTCACTATCGACGGCGTAGGTGAATGGGCAACGGCAACTTACGGAGTAGGCAAAGGGACAAATATAGAAATTATCAAAGAGATTAACTTTCCGCACTCCCTCGGGCTTTTATACAGCGCTTTTACATATTATCTGGGTTTCAAGGTCAACAGCGCTGAATATAAGGTTATGGGGCTTGCCCCTTACGGAAAGCCGGTTTATTTCGACCTCATTATGAAAGAGCTCATCGATGTCAAAGAGGACGGAAGTTTCAAAATCAATATGAAATATTTCGCCTATGACTACGGTCTTACAATGACCAACGGAAAATTTGACGAGCTTTTCGGCGAACCTCCGAGAGAGCCTGAAACCAAAATCGAGCAGAAACAGATGGATTTGGCGGCAAGCGTGCAAAAGGTAACCGAAGAAATAGTTTTGAGAATGTCAAACTACATTCATAAGGAAACCGGTTCTAAAAATCTCTGTATGGCAGGCGGTGTTGCCCTGAACTGTGTTTCAAACGGCAGGGTCTTGCGCGAAGGTCCTTTTGAAAATATTTTCGTCCAACCTGCCGCAGGCGACGCGGGAGGCGCGATGGGAGTTGCAAAATTCATCTATCATTCGCTTCTGGACAATCCGAGGCAGGAAGGAATCAGAAACTCATACTTTGGGCCTGAGTTTTCAAATGAAGAAATCAAAAAATACCTCAACGAAATAAACGTAAAATACCACGAGCTTTCCCGTGATGAGTTGCTTAAAAAAACGGCAACTCTCATTCAAGAACAGAATGTCATAGGGTGGTTTCAGGGAAGAATGGAATTCGGTCCGCGCGCACTGGGAAACAGAAGTATAATCGCAGACGCCACAAACGCCGAAAACAGGGACGTGGTAAATCTCAAGATAAAATTCAGGGAAAGTTTCAGGCCTTTCGCGCCCTCTGTGCTTGCAGAGAAAGCAGACGAATATTTCGAGCTCGATTGCCCGAGTCCCTATATGCTTCTTGTGGCAGACGTGAGGGAAAACAAAAGAATTATCCCCGCAGTTACCCATGTTGACCATTCGGCAAGGATTCAGACGGTAACCCGGGAGGAAAACGAAATTTATTACGACCTTATAAAAGAATACGAAAAAATTTCAGGTATCCCCGTTATAATAAATACTTCCTTCAATGTGCGCGGCGAACCCGTAGTATGCACTCCCCACGACGCGTATATGTGCTTTATGAGGACAAATATGGACTACCTCGTAGTGGGCAACTTCCTCCTTGACAAAAAGGAAATGGAGCCTTTAAAGGAGGATGTTGACTGGAGAACACTATTTGCCCTTGATTAATGGCAAATGGTTTCTTAAAAGGATATATCGAAAGGACGAAAAATGGGATCTTTAAAGAAAATGAAGTCTAACGCATCCATCGTTTCCGAATTCTGGTATTTTATGAAGGAGAGAAAGAAATGGTGGCTTGCCCCGATTATTTTCATCCTAGTTCTCATAGGTCTTCTCATAGTGTTTACGGAAGGCTCCGCCGTAGCGCCGTTTATATACGCTCTATTTTAATACTGCAGCAGAGAGAAGATATACATCCTTTGTTTTCAGTTAATCCCGCATTCCGGATTTGCTCATATAAGGACAGGAATATCTTTACTGCCGCACCGCATTGTCTTGACTATATTATCCTTATTGAATAATTATTGATAATAGAGTCAATTTATCCGGATGGTGTAAATTATGGAATACGCAGGAAAAATAAACAGAGGCAATAAAGCGCTCATATCCTATCTTTGCATAAGCATTATCGCGGCATTGGCGCTTTTCGCCTTTATTTTTTTCAGAATTTATCTTTCCCCCGAATACGGTCATTACCTTGCTTTCCTGAATCTTCTCATCATTGCCGGAACGGCATTTTTCATAATCGTGGTCCTTTTTCTTTTTGCCGGAGTTATTTTCGATCTTTCCATTCCATTCAACCGGTATTTAAGGCGTGCTTATCTGAAAATTCTCTTTCCCGTCCTTATGGGCTGTGGAAGACTTTTCAAGGTTTCAAGGGAAAGACTCGAAGAGGCGCTTATAGAAATCAATAACCGGCTTGTCGTATTGAAAAATGCAAAAGTTTTGCCGGAAAACCTGCTCATACTTCTTCCCCACTGCCTTCAACGCTCTGAATGCAATATTAAACTTACAAGGACTCTCGACAACTGCGCGAGATGCGGTAAATGCATACTTGACGAACTGATAGATATGGACGTAAATAAAGAAGTCAAAGTTGCAATGGCAAGAGGGGGTACGGAGGCAAGAAATGTCATAATCGAGGCAAAGCCGGAAGCGGTTGTTGCCGTCGCCTGTGAAAGAGACCTCATTTCGGGCATCATTGACTGCTATCCCGT
Source organism: uncultured bacterium (assembly GCA_964549305.1). Lineage (GTDB taxonomy): Bacteria > Schekmanbacteria > GWA2-38-11 > GWA2-38-11 > J061 > J061. The sequence continues at coordinate 10,945 of CAZJVM010000037.1, read as the reverse complement.
AACGGTATTTGGTGTGGTAAATCAGCGCCCCTTCGGTTATTGCAAAGATACCTGTATAGATGTAAAAAGGATAAAGGAAGGAGTCAGTTTTTTTCTGAACTGATTTTCCTTTTTAAAAATCAGAGGAGACAACTTCGATGTCAGTAATGGAAATAGTTAAATATCCTTCGAGTATACTGAGAGCCGATTCATCGTGCATCGGGAATATTGACGGCGCCATTGCGGAGCTTACAGACAGTATGTTTGAAACAATGTATAATGCTCCGGGAATCGGGCTTGCCGCGCCTCAGATAGGGAAGAATATCAGGTTGATTGTCCTTGACACTAAGGGCAGGGATGAGGAAAAGAGAGAAATTCTGAAACTGATAAATCCCGTAATAGAGGTCTTAGACGGCAATAACACGGTTATGGAGGAAGGATGTCTCAGTGTTCCCGAAATTTCGGAAAAAATCGTTCGCCCCGACAAAATCTTAGTTAAGGCAATGACTCTCGATGAGAAGGAAATAGAATTTGAGGCGTCGGGATTGTTGAGCAGAGTCATTCAGCATGAGCTCGACCATCTAAACGGCACGCTTTTCATAGACAGATTAAGCAAAATCAAAAGAGAACTGATCAGGATGAAGCTCAAAAAGCTGCAGAAGGATAAATGAAAATAGTATTTATGGGAAGTACCGAAGGCGCGCTTCTTTGTCTGAAAAAACTTGTCGAAAAAGATTTTGAACTGAAAGCGGTTGTTACCCAACCCGACAGACCTGCAGGAAGGGGAAGAAAAATAATATCACCCCCCCTGAAACCCTATGCAATCGAAAAAGGCATAAAAGTTCTGCAACCGGAAAAAATGAAAGACTCCGCTTTCTTAAATGAGCTTGAATCTCTTTCACCAGACCTCATCGCAGTTGTGGCATACGGAAGAATACTTCCTGAAAAAATACTCAACCTTCCGCCAAAAAAATGCATCAACCTTCACGCATCGCTTCTTCCGGCATACAGGGGCGCGGCGCCCGTTAACTGGGCAATCATAAACGGCGAAGAGGAGACAGGGGTAACCACGCAGTTGATGGCAAAAGAGCTCGATTCGGGAGACATTCTTCTTCAGGCAAAAGAGAAGATAGCAAGGGACGATACTACTTTCAGTCTTCTTGACAAACTTATGAAAAAAGGCGCCGACCTTCTTGCAGAAACGATAGATAAATGGGCAAGAGGCGATATAGTTCCTCAGGCGCAGGATGAAAACCGCGTAACCTTCGCGCCTATGCTGAAAAAAGAGGACGGTATAATTGACTGGAATAAAAAAGCCGAAGATATAGAGTTTCTTGTAAGAGGGATGAATCCCTGGCCCGGCGCATACACTTTTCTCTCAGAAGAAAAACAGGAAAGACTTAAAATTTGGACATGCAGAACTCTCGCGCGAAGCTATCAGAAAGACCCCGGTTCCATATGGATTGAAAACAAACGCCTCATAGTTACCACGGGAAGCGGTGTCGTGGAATTACTGGAAATTCAGCCTGAAAACAAGAGAAGGATGAAGGCAGAGCAATATATTCAGGGGTATACTCTATCTGAAAAATTCTTTTTCTGAATGTGTGAATGTTGTCTTTGGCAATATACAGCGTCAGACTTCTGCTCGAAAATCCTCAAATACAAAACAGTATGTTCCGGTATTTTTCGCAGTTGTCTTCCTTGTCTCTCATCCAAATCCAACATTCACAAAAAACGGATTGGCAGGAGGTTTTTTTATCTGAAAATTATTTCAACTGCAGTTCCTGTTTTTATTCCGTGTATTTCTTTTGCATTTTTCTCTTTAACAAACAGCTCAAGGTTGCCATGACTTCCCCATAGCGCATTAACATTTGAATCGGAACCGTCAGAATAGCAGGAGGATATACCGTTAATGTCTATCTTATTAACCTCTATCAGAATTTTTGAATTCTTCTTTGATTGTGATATTTTTTCATAATCCTCTTTCCTGATGTTAGTTATAAGGTTTCCAAAATGGTCGCAGTAAATTATTGCACCTTCAATTTTATCTCCCTTTATCCTTGAGAGAGGAATCTCTGTTTTTACGAAATTTTCTGTTATCCTGCCTAAATCTTCCGGTTTTGTCCCCGATGCAATCTTCGCAGAAACAGGCGCCATTATGTCTCTTCCATGGAAAGTCGCACTGGGAGAATCCGTATAGATGTCAGTCTGCGCCAACTCAAATACCGAAATATTTTTCTCCCTTTTCTCTATCCAGCTTATGATTCCGTTGTCCGGTAAAACGAAAAAATAATCTTGAGTCTTAACGATGAGAATTTTTCTTGACGACCCCACTCCCGGGTCAACTACCGCAAGGTGCACCGTCCCGCGCGGAAAAAAGTGATAAGAGTTTGAGAGGACAAATCCTGACTGAGCAATATTGTAGGGTTCAATATCGTGGGTAATGTCGACAATAGGGACATGGGGACAGATTGAAAGAATGACTCCTTTTATAACACCCGTAAAGTAGTCTGAGTTTCCAAAATCAGTAATTAAAGAAATGACCATTTTTTATATGTTTTTCTTTATTGAGCCCAATAGCGAAAATAAAATAATCGGGCGATTTTTGCAATTAAAGAAAATAAGTAAATTATAAAAGGTCTTTTCGCGCGAAGAGATTTAAATAATATTCGACTGCCTTGTCAGGATAGTTGTGTTCGAAAATACCGGTGAGAATATAATTTTTTCTGAAATATTCATCTGCGGAAATTTTCTGCTCGATTGAAGACCAGAAATCCCGCGGCATGAGAGTTACTCCCGAATTTGAAACTTCGAGGCGTTTTTTTGAAACCAGCACAATGTATTCCGGATTTTTGTCAAAGATATATTTCAGGTCATAATCCTTGTGCAGAAACCGTCCCTTAGATTTTGCAATGTGCTCATCGGTCAGTCCGGTGATATCGAGTATCTTTTTATCGGGATTTAAATATCCTATGATGCCGATATCCATCAATGCTATGGTATCCCCTTCTCCCGCCTTTGATTCAAACCACCGGGCAAGTTTGATGTGCCCCTTTTGGTAACCGTATGCCCTTGTGAAAATTCTTGCGCGCGATTCAACGCTTTGCGCAATGCTGAAAAGTGAAATAAAAAAAACCAACGATATGACAATCCATTCCTGGCGGATGCTACCGGATTTCGCTTCTTCTTTTTTCGCATTCATAAAATAATCGCTTATTCCTATTATTCCCTCCTGCACGAGAATAAACACAACGGGAAGAAGGGGCGTAATCATTCGATATCCTTCCATCCAGTCCGAACCCCACATGACAATTCCGGAAAAATAGAGAATCATTACGATTGCGGGATAGTACGCGGAAGAACATTTTCTGATAAAAAGGAAGGATATGAGGAGAAGCACAAGGGAAACAAAAAAACCGTATTCATTGAAAAATCTCAGGATATAGAAAAAACCCGATCCGAATCCGCCAATCTTCGCGTAAAATGTATTGGGCAAGATTTCACCGTAGAAATAAACTCTGAATAAGAAGAATGGAATAAATGCGAGTGAATATATGATGCTTTCATTCAACAATGATTTTGCGAATTGTTTTTTCCCGGCGTGAAATAAATTTATATTCTTGAAAAGGTATGAGGAAAAGGCAATCAGAAAGCCTTCGGGTCTTGTAAGGGCGGAAAGCGCGAAAAAAATCGATGACGGGGAGGTCGTCGTCGCATACTTAATCTGTTTTACGTCAAGATATATGCCTGCTGTAACCAGCATTGTAAAAAAAGCCGTTTCAAGTCCGCTTACGGCATTGATTGCGAAACAGGGATTTGCCGCAAGAAGCAGGAGCGAAAGAAAAGGTAAAAACTCCCTAAACCCTTCATCTTCTTCACCGTTACCCTTTTTATCATCTATCGATGACCTTATCTCAATGCTTAAACACACAGTTAAGAGAAGAGTTATAAGCGAGCAAAAAGTGCCAAGGAATTTCCCCGCAAAGGAGATGTCAAGAGAAGGGACGATATATAAAAAGCCCGAAAAAATAATCATCCAGAGAAAATTAGTATAACCTTCGACATATTCTCCTTCATTATAGACAGGTCCAATTCCCGAAGACAGATTTCTCGAGTAACGGAATGTGATATAGGCATCATCGTTTGTATAAACCCAGTAGCTTGAAACATTGATAAGGAGTATTATTGACAATAGGAGTATAATAAAAAAAATATTCTTTTCTTTTATGTGATACATAATTAATCTGAAAGGCGGTAAAAGACTTAAAGTTTAGTGCAAAAATATAACATTGATATATAAAATAAGCAAATTATAACAACAATTATTACATATTATTTAACATTTTGATAAATAAGCAATTATTGACAATATAAAGTTTGCGATGAAAAAGGAAAAACTTAGAAAACCTTTGGCAATCACTATGGGAGACCCCGCGGGAGTGGGACCCGAAATAATTCTGAAAGCGGCAAAAAAACTTTGTCTGCCCGCAGTGGTGATAGGCAATTCCAATGTACTGCAATTTTATGAAAAAAAAATAAACTCGGGAACGAAAATTTATCCCATTGGCGAAAAAGAAATTCCATCATTCAGTCCCGCAAAAGGCACTCTCTTTGTTTTAGATATTAAAAACGGTCTGAGAGGACTCGTTACTGCCGGAGTCGTGAAGGAAAAATACGGCGATGCGGCATACAGATACATAAAGAAAGCAGTCGGGTTATGCCTCGGGGGTACTGCATCGGCAGTGGTAACGGCGCCAATCAACAAGAAATCACTCAATCTCGCCGGACACCATTATCCGGGGCATACCGAGCTTTTAAAAGAGCTCACATCGAGTCCCGATGTGGTAATGATGCTTCAGGGAGGAAAACTCAGGGTTGCCCTTGCGACAACGCACCTTGCCCTAAAAGATGTTTCAAAACAAATCAAAAAGAAAAAACTTCTGCGAACTATTGAGATAATTGCTGACAGCCTGAAAAAATATGAGAAAAAATCTCCCGTAATAGGCGTATGCTCGCTGAATCCTCACGCCGGAGACGGGGGAATATTTGGAAGCGAAGAGGAAAAGGAAATTATGCCCGCAATCGAAGAGGCGTTAAAGAGAGGAATCAAAGCAGTGGGACCGTTGAGCGCTGACACGATTTTTACAAAAGCGGTGCGTGGTGAATTTGACGCAGTCGTTGCAATGTATCACGACCAGGGAATGGGACCCCTTAAACTTCACTGTTTCGGAAGCGGAGTAAATATTTCTCTCGGGCTTCCCATATTGAGGACATCAGTTGACCACGGTACCGCTTTCGATATTGCGGGCAGTGGAGTGGCAGATGAATCGAGCTTGATCGAGGCAGTTAGAATTGCCCTCCGCTGGACATAAGACAAAGTTAATACATCAGCGTTCTTTGTCGAAAACTGCTCATTTAAGAGAATGATTAGGAGGTTTTCGGGAAAGTTCTTTAAAAAACAGTTAGAAATATGACAGATAAAGACACAAAGAAACGCAGGCGAATTGCCATATTTTCCAGCAATGACAGCGTCTGGGCATTACCCGCCTTTAAGAAAGCAATCCCCGAATTGAATCTCGAACACAATGTAGTGGGAATTTATCTTTTCCCTGAACGTCTTGCCAATTTGAAGGGCATCAGTGTTACGCTGTGGCGGTTAAGAGTTTTCGGATTATGGAATTGCATACTAATGGGAGTCTATGCCCTGAAGACACTCATCAAGCAGTCCATGTCCCCTGTCAAAAGCTGGAAGGCGTTGGCAAAAAAATACAACTTAGAGTTAAAATACGCTTCTTCCCCGAACTGTGAAGAAGTAGTCAAATGGACAAAGGACAATGAAATAGACATCATCCTCATAATGCTGGGGAATATTCTAAAAAAAGAGATTATCGATGCCGCCAATATAGGAATCATAAACAAGCACGCGGGCTTGCTTCCGGCGTGTAAAGGACTTTTCCCTTTTTTTTGGGCAAAGATCAAAAACGAGCCAACAGGGTTCACTTTCCATCAGGTTGACACCGGAATAGATACGGGAAAGATTCTCCTGCAGACAACTTACCCGAAGGAAAAGACAGGACTCTCGATGTTGAGATTCTATGCTGATGTTTTCGCCCTCTATCCGAAATTAATCCCCATTGCCGTTAACAATCTCATCGATGAAAAATTTCTTGTTCCCCCCGAAACTATTGAATCATCTTATTACGGTCTGCCTTCCCGTAAAGATTTCAGAGAATTTCAAAAAAGCCCCTGCAATGTGGCTGAATTTTCCGATATTTTTTACTCTCCTTCAATAAATACAAGGAAAATCATAGATGAAGTATGCGTCAATAAACATTAATTTCGATTCATTGGGTGAAGCATATGGTTTCCCCGAAGGATACAAAGACCCTTCATTTGACAAAGTTGCGGAAAGGTTTTTGGGAGTTGCCGAACGACTCAACTTCAAATACAGCATTTATGTAATCGGGAAAGACCTCGAAAATCCCGAAAGCAGGGCGAGAGTCAAAGAGTGGGCTCAATGCGGACACGAAATTGGCAATCATTCCTGGTCTCATCCACTAAACCTCGGCGCCCTTGACAACAGGCAACTTAACGACGAAGTAATGAAAGCGCACGACATCATAAGCGAATCCGCGGGAGACGAACCGAAGGGATTCATCTCTCCGGGATGGTCAACATCAAGGAAACTCCTCGAAATTCTGGCAAAAAACAGATACGAATATGACACGTCGACTTTCCCCTCCCTTTTGATGTATCCGAGCTTGTTCAAAATGCTCTTAAACCATATAGGCGACAAAAGGTTTTTTTATGTTCTGAACAGGAGGGACCTTCACTACCCTCTTCTTGCCCGTCGCGATGCCCATCTTTACAGGGGGAATTCAGGTTCGATAGTCTCCCTGCCCCTGCCCTCAAACAGATTCAGAATCGCCTGCTGGCATACGACAGCATTTTTTATCGGCTGGGACCGGTTCAAAAGACTCCTTAAAAGCTGTCTTAAGGATGTGGAGTATTTCTACTATCTGATACATCCCGCTGACCTGATAACCCCCGGGGATTTAGACCCCTCGAAGATATGTCGCCTCGAACGTATAGATTACGACATTGGATTTAAAACGGAGCTTCTCGAACGAGCCGTTAACGAGATAAAAAACAGCGGAAGAGAGCTTATAACGATGAAAGAACTTGCCCGGAAAGTCAGGGAGTCTTCAAAAGAATGACCCCTTTTACAGCCCCCCTGCATTGCAATTTTACCTCAAAAAAATACATTTTTTTTCCTCTTGATTTTTCATCATCTCTGTGAAAACATTATTACTAATCCCTTAGTAACTTTTCTTTTAATACGGTTGATTCAGGAAATGAGCGAAGAATCTTATCTTGTCCTTGCCCGGAAAAAAAGACCACAGAAGTTTTCCGAAGTTACCGGACAGGAACACGTAACAAAAACTCTTCAGAATGCCCTTAAAACGGGAAGAATCGCCCACGCTTTTCTGCTTACGGGAACGCGGGGAATAGGCAAAACAACTACAGCGAGAATTCTCGCCAAGGCATTAAACTGCGAGGAAAGGACAACGGAAGAACCCTGCGACAAATGCCAAAACTGCAAAGCAATAAGCGCAGGTTCGTCTCTTGACGTAATTGAAATCGACGGGGCATCAAACCGCAGAATCGGAGAAGTGAGGGAACTTCGTGAAAAAGCGAAATTCGCTCCCGTACAGTCGCGCTTCAAGGTCTATATCATCGATGAAGTTCATATGCTGACCACGGAAGCATTCAACGCCCTTTTGAAGACTCTCGAGGAACCTCCCCCTCACGTAAAATTCATACTTGCCACAACGGATCCGAACAAACTGCCCGCGACGATTCTTTCACGATGCCAGAGATACGATTTTAAAACACTCTCAGATGATGCAGTTGTCCGATTCCTCTCAAAAATTGCCACGGAAGAAAATATAGATATAGAAGAGGAAGCCGTCAACATACTCGCGCGCTCGGCTTCGGGAAGCGTAAGGGACGCTCTCTCGGTTTTTGAAAGCATTATATCCTTTTCCGAGAGAGGGAAAATAACCGCTGAAACGGTAAAGGACATCCTCGGCGTAGTAGATACCGTGTTCCTTGCAGAGATAATAAAGGGAATTATTGATAACGATGCCTCATCGATTGTAAAACTTTCCGCAGAGCTTTCTGAAAGAGGATACGACATAAACTCCTTCTGCGAATACTTCCTCAAGTTTATAAGGGACATAATCGTTATCTCATCGGGAGGACACACCGGAAACCTGTCGCAGGAAGGCGCTGATTTAAAGGAAAATCTTGCCCGTGAAAAGAGTTTTGACGAATGGCTTATGCTCTTTAACCTATTCTATGAATGCAGCAAAGAGATAAAAAGAGCGGATAACCCCTTCATCGTGCTTGAAGTATCGTTATTGAAATGTATGAGAAGCAGAGTGACGATGCCTCTTGACGATATTATAAAGAAGCTTTCTTCTGAAAAAGATGAAAGCGAAAAAGACTTTTCTCCTGCACGCCAAAGCAGAGAGGACAAAAGGAATTTTTCCCAAAAATCACCTTCTTCCTATAATTCATCACCGGAAACGGGGATACAGGAGATAACCGAAGAAAGCTCATTCGACACGGAACCCCCGGCGCAATCGATGTCAGGCAAATGGACAAATTTTTTAACGATACTTGAAAAAAAATCAATAATATTAAACAGCATCTTTTCAAACGGATGCAGAAAAGTATATGACGACAAAGTACTTCGAATCATTCTCGGCGATGAGTTTACTTTAACCACCGTAAATATGGGAAACCACTTCTCCATATTGAATGAAGCCGTAAAAAAAACCTTTGGGAAGAATGTAAAGTTAAAAATAGAGGTTGAAAAAAATGAAAAAGAGTGCAATGGAGAAGATATTGGAGTAAAAGTTGCTGACAGAGAATCATTAATGAATTCGGCAATGAATGATGATGCCGTAAAAACAATCCTTGATTTATTTCCTTCAAGGATTGTTAACATTAAAAACTGACAAATAAACGAGAGGTATTCTTTTATGAAAAACTTCAATCAAATTGTTAAGCAGGCTCAAAAGATGCAGACGCAGATAGCGAAAATTCAGGAGGAATTGGCTGACAAGGAAGTCGAAGCATCATCGGGAGGCGGTATGGTTACCGTTACGGCAAACGGCAAACAGGAAGTAGTCAGCATTAAAATCGACCCTGAAGTGGTAAACAGCGACGAAAAAGAGATGTTGCAGGATTTAATCGTTGCCGCAGTAAACGAAGCGCTTCGGAAATCCAAGGAGATGATGGACGAAGAGTTAAAGAAGGTAACCGGAGGCATGGGTCTAAACATTCCCGGTTTTTAACGGCGATTTCATGAAGTATGCATCTCCCACTCTTGAAAAACTAATAGAAGCTTTAACTAAGCTTCCCGGTGTAGGAAGAAAAACCGCAAACCGGCTTGCCTCGTATATTTTGAAAATGGAAAGGGCGGAAGCGGAAAATCTGGCAGACGCAATTAAAAAACTCAGGGACAACATAAGGTTCTGCAAAGAGTGTTTCAATATCACCGAAGAGGAAGTCTGCGTTATCTGCAGATGTGAAAAGAGATCAAAAAAAGTCATCTGTGTAGTGGAAAACTACACTGATTTAATTGCAATTGAGCAGACGGGAAAATACAGGGGACTTTATCATGTCCTTGGCGGGGCAATATCTCCACTTGACGGAATAGGCCCTGAAGATTTAAAAATAAAAGAATTAATTGAAAGAATAAAGAAAATTGCGCCTGAAGAGATTGTAATAGCGACAAATTTGTCTTCCGAAGGCGAAACGACATCAATGTATATTGCAAAGATTCTGAAATCTCTTGAAGTTAAGGTATCACGAATAGCATACGGACTTCCGGTGGGAGGCGACCTTGAATATGCCGATGAAATAACGATTTCGAGGGCGCTTGAGGGAAGACGGTCATTGTAAAATAGTCATAAAGGGTGTAGGGAGGTAACTAATGAACGAATTTATTGAAATACGCTGGCACGCAAGGGCGGGACAAGGCGCGGTTACTGCCGCAAAAGCTCTGGCCGATGCTGCCACGGCAGGCGGGAAATTTGTACAGGCATTCCCTGAGTACGGTCCCGAAAGAATGGGCGCCCCCCTCAAGGCATACAACAGGGTTTCCGGTGAACCTATTCTGATTCACTGCCAGGTAACAAACCCGAGCATAGTTATAATCATAGACCAGACACTGATAGACAGCGTCAATGTTACAGAGGGCGTTGCCGAAAACGGAATATACATAGTGAACAGCGAAATGAGCTCCGCAGAAATTAAAAAGAAACTTAACCTTAAATCGGAGACCGTATATACAGTCGATGCCACTAAAATTTCCATCGAAACAATAGGAAGGCCCATTCCCAATACGCCTATTCTCGGTGTAGTGGCAAAGGTTACAAACATAATCAAGATTGAAGATGTCAAAATGGAAGTTGAAAAGAGTTTCGGTAAAAAATTCGGTCCAAGCGTAGTCGAAGCAAATATAAAAGCAGTCGACAGGGCTTATGCGGAGGTAAAAGGGGTATGAGTTTAAAAAACAAAGAAGAACTTCCTCTCGGCGGATTGATTGAGGAAGCGGGCAATGCCGCGGAATATGAAACAGGAGGATGGAGGACATACAGGCCCATATGGGATTTTGATAAGTGCATACATTGCCTTACCTGCTGGATATGCTGTCCCGACTCCTGCATAATCGTCGAGGACGAAAAGGTTAAAGGCGCTGATTTGAGATTTTGCAAGGGATGCGGTGTCTGTGCAAACGAATGTCCTCCGAAAGTCAAAGCAATAACTATGGTGGAAGAAGTAAAATTCAAAAAATAAATATTTACCGGGAGTATAACAATGCCAAAACGCGAATCGATGACAGGAAATCAGGCAGTTGCCGAGTGTATGAGGCAGATAAATCCTGATGTCG
>CAZJVM010000036.1:20326-27221 GCA_964549305.1 uncultured bacterium | reverse complement strand
TGTGACCTCTGTGGTTCAGCAGTAATTTTTTTTCAGGTAAATATGTTAAAGACAAATTTTGAAAAATCTATTTTGGACAGGGATTGTTATTTATAAAAACAATTATGAAAAAGAAGATTAAAATCATAACCCTCGGATGCGCAAAAAATACAGTTGATTCCGAAGTGATAGCCGGAATCCTTGAACAGGGCGGAATGGAGATTGCAGAAGGCGATGAGAACGCTGATACTGTCCTCATAAATACCTGCTCATTCATTGAAAAAGCAAGAGAGGAATCAATAGATGTAATACTTGAAGCGGCACTTGAAAAATCAAAAGGGAACATAAAAAAAATCATAGTAACGGGATGTATGCCTGAAAGATACGGAAAGGAATTATCTGACGAAATTTCCGAGATAGATGAAATCGCAGGCATAGACGAAATACCTGAAATACTTTCAATCACCCTGAATGGCAGAGGCAAAAGGAATAAATCAGGATTTGAGGGAAAAGCGCTTTCTGAATATCTATATGACCATCATACACCAAGAAAGAAACTTACACCTTCAGGAGTCTCATACATCAAGATATCAGACGGGTGCAATAACCGATGTGCATATTGCGCAATACCTCTCATAAGGGGGAATTTAAGATGCAGGTCAATATCTTCAATAACGCAGGAGGCGAAAAAACTCGCAGATAACGGGACAGTTGAAATTAACCTTCTTGCAAACGACCTTACATCATTTGAAGGTAATGCAAAGAGCGGAGAAAATCTTTCCTCCCTTCTGTCAGCACTGAGCAAAGTTGATGGATTAAAATGGATTCGCCCTCTTTATCTCTACCCTTCCCGCATTGATGATACGCTTATTGAAACGATTGGAGAAAATGAAAATATCTGCAATTATTTTGATATGCCTCTTCAGCACGCTGACAACCGGATTCTTGAAAAAATGGGACGCAAATACAGGATAGAAGATATTCAGAAAAAAATTGAAGTTATAAGAAAAAAAATTCCGGACGCTGTTCTAAGGACAACTTTCATTACGGGATTTCCCGGTGAAGATGAGGATTCATTCAACAGACTTATGGATTTTATAAGAGAGACGCGCTTTGACAGAGTGGGTGTCTTCGCATATTCAAAAGAAGAAGGAACTCCTGCGGCAGAATTTAAAGATACTTCCTCCCGCAGGAAAGCAGAGGAAATGGCGCTTGAAATCGGGGAAGTGCAGAAAGAAATATCCGCAGAAAAACTAAGTGCTCTTAAAGGCAGAGTAACTGAAGCGATTGTCGAAGCACCTTCATCAGAGCCGAATGTCTATGAGGGACGTATCCGCTCACAGGCACCTGAAGTTGACGGAATGACATTCATCTCAGGGGAAAAACTTGCCTGCGGAAAAATCTATGAAGTGGAAATCGAAGATACAATCGATTATGACATATGGTCTAACGCGACAGATGAAGGCGATTAGACACAACGGGACACATCTGTAACATTTATCAGTCTTCGGTAACGTGCACTATCAACTGCGTATCGTTTATTGTCCAAACATCCTCAACATCGTCATTATCGATATTCCCTTTTGCCTCTGCAGTAAATGAATTTTCCGTTGAAGTGATTTTATACGTATAACGTGGATTTGACCTTGGCACAAACCCTAACACTATCTTATCGCTCGTATATGTTTCGTTTTCGGAAAAATACATAATCTCATATTTATGGATGCTGAGAAGATTCGTTTTCGCCTCGACCTGAATGGCTTTTTTTCTGTAATTCAGGTAGATGGGCGCCGAAATCGCGGCAATAATGCCTATGATTGCCACAATGATAACCAACTCGATAAGACTGAAACCTTTTTTCCCTCTATTACGCAAACAAGAATAATTTCGAAAACTCATCACCTGTCCTCATCGTTTTTAAAAGAGAGGTTTTCGATTTTTTCGAGATTGTCTCTTATCTCGGCAAGCTTTATATTGATAGTTTCCTTCGAATATTTATCGCCGGGAAGGACTTTCAATTCATCTATTATTTTAAAGTTTTTAAGCGAAAGGTTGGTTATCTCAAGAGAGCGCATATTTACGGCATTAATCATATTGTTGAATTCATCTTCAAAGGACTTCAGGTAGTCGCCCTTTCTTCTCGATACTCTTCTGCTGATTTTCCCTTCAGAGATGCTTCGCGCCGCATTTTTAAATCTGTTTATAGGGCCAAAAAACTTGTGCGTTATGGTTACGCTGTGAAGACCCATCGCGAGCATTACCAAAATGACTACGGGCAAATAACGGCTTTCAAGGAAAAAAAACTGATTTGCCGCTTCAATCTTCTTTTCAAGAGGCGCGTTTTCCTCGCTAAGCACCGAAATAGTGGGAAGATAAACGAGAAAGGAAATAATCATTGTATAAATAATCAGGTAAAGCACGACAGTTAACGCGTATTTTGTCTGTCCTGCCTTATCTACAAATATCTTTCTTCTTTTATTCCGATTCATTTTAGTTACCTCTCTTTTTTTCTTTCTTTAAACGATATCACTTTTCTTATTTACATTGAATTAAATTACCGAAGCCAAAGTCAATTCTTTTTTAATTATATTATCAAAAAAACCGTATTGCCACATTGTTTTGATTAAAGTAGAATTTATTCAGGTGTTAGCTTAAATTAATAAACGAAGATGACGGAAAATCTGACGCGAGGCAACTCCTCAAAAATGAAGGAGGTAAAAAGATGATTATAGGAATCCCAAAAGAGATAAAGAATCACGAATATCGGGTAGGAATAGTGCCTTCGGGAGTGCGCGCCCTCAGGGAATCAGGCGCGGAAGTTATAGTCGAGAAATCGGCGGGCACGGGAAGCAACATACCCGATTCTGAATACGAAGAATCAGGCGCGAGGATTGTTTCCACGGCAAAGGAAGTTTTTGAAACCTCACATATGGTAATCAAAGTGAAGGAACCCCTTGAAGAGGAATTCGGATATCTTCGCGACGGACTGATACTCTACACATTTCTTCATCTTGCCTCGAGCAAAAAACTGACTGAAGAATTATTGAAACGCAATGTGACAGGAATCGGTTATGAGACAATTCAGCTTGAAAACGGCACACTTCCCCTTCTTACACCTATGAGTGAAATAGCCGGAAAACTATCAGTGCAGGTCGGAGCGTCATTTCTCGAGAAAGAGCGCGGAGGAAGAGGAGTGCTTCTGGGAGGAGTACCCGGCGTATTGCCCGGCAAAGTGGTAATCATAGGCGGAGGCACCGCGGGCATAAACGCGGCGAAGATTGCCTGCGGTATGGGCGCGGAAGTTACTGTGCTCGAGATTAATCAGGAGAAGATGGCATACATCGAAGATGTATTCGGGTCGAGGATTTTCACGCTTATGTCAAATTCACGCAACATTGAGGAAAAAGCGGCAGAGGCAGACCTTTTAATCGGCGCAGTGCTCATTCCCGGGAAAAAAGCTCCCCGCATCATTTCAAGGGAAGTCATAAAATCAATGAAAAAAGGGTCGGTCTTTGTTGATATTGCCGTTGATCAGGGAGGGTGCGCGGAAACTACAAAACCCACGACACATTCAAATCCCGTTTTTACGGAAGAAGGGGTAACTCATTACTGCGTAACGAATATACCTTCGGCAGTCGCCTGCACATCCACATACGCCCTCACGAATGTTACTCTCCCCTATGCCCTGAAGATCGCAAAAGAGGGATTCAGGGATGCCGTTAAAAGCGACAATGCCATTGCCCCTGGAGTGAATACTTACAGTGGCAAACTCACCTGCAGTGGGGTCGCTGAGAGTTTCGGCAGGGATTATTCCGAAATCGAATCGATTCTTTAACTTTAGAATTAATACATTTAACAATCCACAATACTGCCGCTTTATCCCACCTTCCGATTCTCTCATTCCGGCATTTGACAAATACTTTTTCAGGCATATTTTATAAACGGGGGGATGGAAAATAATTTCAAAAAAATCACAAATATTATCCCTGAAATAAATCAGCACACCACTTCAAAAAACTACGGCAAAATAAAATCGCCGGCAGAAAAGATATAAAAAAATTAATAACATAAACCCTAAAATTAACGATTAATTTCCAGACATAATATATTAGCATATTTAAATAACTCTATTCTCCTGTCATTGAATATGAAAAAAAAATTTTTATTCAGCCTAAGAACAAAAATTCTGACATATCTTATTTTTCCCTTCTTTTGCGCCGTACTGTTGGTCGGTTTGATACAAATGTTTGGAATACCGTTTACCAATATTAAAGGCGCTTATGAAAATAAAATAAATCTCATATACGGTAATCTTAATTCTGTTTTAGATATTAAGAAGAACAAGTTTGAAAATTGGATTGATGAGCGTATCAGCGATACAAAATTAATCGCAGAGAATAGGATAACAAGGGATTTTGTTTCCAAACTCAGGACCATATCCTCAGACCATTCTAAAGTCCTGAAAAACAAACCTCTGAAAACATTCGATACCGTTACACTGCGCAGTTTAATAAGCGACGAATTAAAAACAATGACAGAGACGCACGCTTTCTATGAACATATTCATATTATCGATGCTGAAACATCATTAATAGTCGCATCGGACGATGAAGCAAAAATCGACAAAAAAATATCTCATCTCACAGAGTTTCTGCCTGACAATTCACAGGCATCCGATTTATCGGTAAATTTTATTTATGGGAAAGAGGAAGGTCATATTCAAATGTCTGTCGTTTGTGCCGTCAATGAAGGCAATCCCGGGAAAAACCGTTTTTTCGTTTATTCTCATATAAACACATCGACATTCCTAACCCCCTTTCTTGCCACCGGTATGGGAATCAGTGAAAGCGAAGAAATTGTTCTTGTAAACGATAAAATGCTTAATCTTACCCCCCTTAAATTTCAGAGCGCCGACAAAGGGGATTTGGAATTATTTAACAGGGAAATAGTTACCGCACCTGCATATCTTGCAAAAAGCGGGAAAGATAGTGTTGTGGAAGTAAAAGATTACAGAAATATAACTGTTCTTGCCGCATACAGGCATATCCCCATTAGTGCTGAAGCAGGTTTAGGAATAGTACTTAAGATAGATAAAGAAGATATTTTTTCAAAAATCAGAGAAAGGATTATTTTAGGTTTCGGAACAAGCTTTATTTTCCTACTCATTCTCTTAACATCATCAATGCTTATATTGAGAAAAGTTACTATCCCGATTTCTCAGTTGTCGCAAGCGTCTATGAAGGCAGAGTCAGGTGATTATAGCGCAAGAGTTACCGTCGCTTCAAATGATGAAATCGGAGTCCTTTCCGAAAGATTCAATGCAATGCTTTCGAAAATCGAAAATTCACAAAATGAGCTGGAATGTGAAGTTGAAAAAAGGACATCTGAACTTTCCGAAACTAACAGAAAACTCCTCGATGAAATCGAAAAACATCATACAACACTAAGAAACCTCAATGAAAATCAGGCGCACCTTCAGGCAATTATGGATTACTCTCCCTCTGTTATTTTTCTCAAGGATTTGGAGGGAAGGTATATACTTGTAAACAAAAGATTTATGGAACTCGACAGGATTGCCGGCAGAAAAAAAGAGGATATAATCGGCACTACGGCATTCGACTATACATCCGGTAATGCAGCTTTAGAAATAGAAAAAGCTGAAAAAAAGGTTTGCAATGAGGGAATTACACTTAAAAGCGAGAAGAAAATGCCGGGTAGAATTCCTGAGCAATGGTTTTGCTCCACAAAATTCCCCCTGCGCGATTCTTCCGGTCAAATCTACGGTACCTGCACATTTGTCGATGAAATAACGGAAAGTAAACAATTCGAAAACCTGATTAAGGAAAGAGAATCTCAGTTAAGGGCAATAATCGACAATTCTCCGACGCTCATATTCATAAAAGACATTGAAGGCAAATATATTATGATTAACAGCGAATATGAGAAAAGCTTCAATATTTCCCAAAGCGAAATCATCGGCAAAAGCGATTTTGATATATTTTCGGAAGAAACCGCCCGGGCAATCTATGAAAACGACAGAAAGGTTATCAAAAGCGGAAAAGCATTTAAGAAGGAAGAAACCGTTGAGCAGGATGATGGCACACACATCTATTTGTCTGTAAAATTTCCGCTTTTCGATTCTGAAGGCAAGGCGTATGCCATATGTGGCATATCCACCGACATAACCGATGAGAAAAGCAAAGAAACTGAGTTATTTATACTCGGCACGGCAATCGCGCAGTGCGAAGACGCCATAGTCATTACCGACAAGGACGCGAATATCGAATATCTAAATCCCGCATTCGAAAGAATAACGGGATATTCCGCCGATGAAGCAATAGGGCAAAATCCCCGCATTCTTCAAAGCGGAGAACACAATGGCGAATTTTATGAAAGTATGTGGAATACGCTCCTGAGCGGAAAAACATGGTCGGGAGAATTTATAAATCAACGCAAGGACAAAAAAATCTATTATGAAGAGGCAACAATATCGCCTGTATTTGATGCCAGTGGGAAGATTGTCAACTATGTTGCCGTCAAAAAGGACGTCACCGAATATAAATCACGTGAAGAGCAATTTATGCAGGCGCAGAAGATGGAATCGGTGGGACGTCTCGCGGGAGGAGTCGCCCACGATTTCAACAACATACTTGTGGGAATTTTGGGATACAGCGAGCTAATCGCCGGTATGGCAAAAGACATTCAAATTCGAAAATATGCCGAAGAAATTCAGAATGCCGGAGAAAGAGCGGCATCCCTCACAAGGCAACTGCTCGCATTCAGCAGAAAACAGGTAATCGAACCGAAGGTTATCAATTTGAACCAACTTATCGAAAATCTCAGGAATATGCTCTCGAGGATAATCGGGGAAGATATAGAAATAGTGTTAAAGCTCAAGGAATCGGGATTGGGCGCC